>NZ_JBYMAP010000073.1:0-17955 GCF_057766305.1 Methylomonas sp. BG-2
TGGGGCTTGCCGGTTTAATTGGCAACCGCCCGAAGGCGGCTCGGCCTCAAGCCTCCGGCACGAAGAAGAACGGACTGCCTTCGTGGCCGGCGTGTTGCAACGGGGCGTATTGCGGGCTTTGTTCGAAGCCACCGCGCGAAGCCGAGGCGCGCACTTGGTTGGCGACGTCGCGGAAGATGTCGTAGTCTTCGATAATGCGTTTATTGCCGCGCAGCACTTTTAAAAACGCGTTGGCGAACACGGAATGATCACCGCCGCCCTGGTCCATCACCGGTTTGACGCCGCCGGAAGTCAGCACGGTGCGGGCCTTGCGGGCGTTCATCGCTTTCAGCCAGCGTTCGCGCTTGGCTTCGTCCATGCCGTCCGGCAATCTGGCGATCGCCGAGCCGGTCAACGCGCCGGAATAGCAGGAATCGGCGACGACCATGATGTGCTTGGCCGGCATGATGCCGATAAATTCGGTGATGCTTTGACTGGAAATCCAGTTGGCGCTGTTGCCGACTTCGGCATCCACCGGCAGCCAATAGGCGGTCTGGCTTTTGGCGTCGATTTCGCCGTGGCCGGCGTAATAAATCAGCAGATTGTCCTGGTCGGTGAGTTTTTGATTGAGTTCGTTGAACGCCGACATGATTGCGTGGCGATTGGCGTTGATCAGCAATTTGGTTTTGAAACCGTAGCGCTCGCGCAACAGCAATTCGACGCTCTTGGCGTCGGCGATCGGGGTTTTCAGCGGGGAATAGGCGCCGTAATCGTTATTGCCGATGATCAGCGCGTAAAACTTGCCGAACTGAATGTCGCCGGGCCGCTTGATGTCATTGGCGTTGCTGCTCGGATAACTGGCCTGGGCCTGATTGTCGCCGGCCAGCAGGCGCAGATTCAGGTTGCTGCTTTGGTTGCGCTTGTCGGTGGCGACGATCTGCACCAGGGTTTCGTCGCCTTGCAGGCTGACGTCGGTCTCGAAGCGGCCGTCGCTATCGACGGCAATGCTTTTATCGTTCAGCATCAACTTGCTCAAACCCTTGACCGCGTCAATGCGGCCGACCAGGCGCTTGCTGCGTTCGCCGCTGCCGAATTGGATCGCCGGAATCCCGCGCGTGACGGTGACGGCCGGCTCGATCAACTCGATGTTCGGCCCGGAGCCGGACGCGAGTACCGTGGATTTTTGCTGCTCCAGCTGTTGTTTCAGTTCGGCGATGTCCTTGGCTTGTTGTTGCAGCGCTTGTTTGCGGGCGTCGATGCGGGCGCGGTCCAGTTTGTCCGGCGAGGTCAGCCAGGCGGTCAATTCGGCCGATTGTTTTTGATAGGCTTCGATTTTTTCGTTCAATCGATTTTCGACTTCGTTGGTCTTGATGGTCGTCGGCGTTTTACCGTTGCGGGGCGCATCGTCCGATTTTTGACGTTGGCGTTCCTGCTTCAGCGTTTCGGTCAGCGAGCCGAGTCGCGCCTGCTGTTCCTTCAATTGGGCTTCTTTTTCGCGCAATTGCCGTTCCAGCGCCGAAGTGTCGCCGCCGGACGGCGCGGACTTTTGTTGTTGCAGCTTGTGGCGTAGCGTTTCCAATTCGGACTGGGCTTTGCGCAGGCTGTCCTGCTGGTCCAGCGCTTGCTGGCGGATGTCCTGCAACTGGCCGCGCAATGCCTCGGCTTCCTTGCGGGATTCGGCGACTTCGCCGCGCAGGGTTTCCAATTCCCTGGCATCGACCGCCGGGGCGAATTGGATGTCGGTTTGATCCAGGCCGGCCGATTTGCGGTACCAACGCAAGGCCACTTCCTTGTCCTGCGCCACGCCCAAACCTTTCTCGTATAAATGGCCCAGGTTCAATTGCGCCTGAAAGTTGCCCTGGGCGGCGGCTTTTTCGTACCACTGGGCGGCCGCCTTGTAATCGGCCGTGGTACCCAGGCCTTTTTCGAAGATCTCGCCGACCGTCAGTTGGGCGGCGGCGTCGCCTTCCTGGGCCTTGGGCAACCAGATTTTCAACGCGCTGGCGTAGTTGGCGCGGTCGTAGGCCACGTATTCGCCGCCGCGCACCTCGCAATCGGCGGCGGTGGTGCGCACCGGCCGGCGCGCGCTCAGATAGGTCATCTCCGCGCCGAGTTTGCGGACCTGACCGGGCAGTAGGCAATCCACGACCAGCAGTTTATTAGTATCGGCGACGATGTAGCCTTCGGTGGCCTTGGCCATTTCTTCCTGGCTGACCTCGCGGGCGCAAGCGCCGAGCAGAATGCCGCCGACGGCCAGGGCCAGGGTGCGGTGACTAAGATTCAGTGCTTTCATGCGAGCGCCTTTTGGGTGTGGGGATGGTGCGGGAACCATAGCAGAATTCGCCGGCACTGCAAATCAAGGCCGGCTGGCCGCCAAGTCGGCGGCGATGCTCTGCAACATGCCGGGCCAAAGCGCCCGCCAGCCTTGGTTGTGGCCGGCATCGACCCTTTCGACGCGAGCCCGGGGGCGTCGGCGCAACGCCGTTTCGACCAGCGTGGGCGGAATGTTTTGGTCGGCGGCGCCCAGAAAATGCCATTCCGGCAGGCCGGTGGCCGGCCGCCGCGCCGGATTCAGCGAGGCCGTCAACGGCAGGTAATGGTGCAGGCCGGTCCAGGCGTCGATGTCGTAATTGCCGGCGAGCGTGACAATGCCCAGGGTTTGCGGCAAGCGCTCGGCCAGCAGTAACGCCAGCGTGCCGCCGCCGCTATGGCCGATCAGCAACAGTTTTTTGAAGCCGCGCCGTTCGGCGTACTCGCGCAACGCGTCCGCCAGCGTTTGCACGACCGTTTCGCCGTAGCGGGCATCGGTCCACAGCGACGGCGCGCAGCCGGGATCGGCGGCATGTCCGTTATAGCAAGGGCGGGCGATATACAGGCTGGCGGCCGAATCGAGCGCCAGTAACGGCAATACCACCGAGGCGCGGGTGGTCGGTTCGGCGCTGGGCAGGACGCCGGCTTGGTAAGGCCGGCCGTCGCCTTCCAGGTAAACGTGCAGCGGTTCCGATGTTGCCGCGCCGGGCCGGGAAAAGGTATCTAGCCGGTAGTCGTTGACGATCAGACTTTCGGCGATCAACCCCAATTGGCGGGCTTGGTCGCGGAGCTGGGCGGCCGGCGAAGCGCAGCCGGCCAACGCGGCGGCCGTCATCAGAGCGGCCAGGACCGCGCCCAAGCCGGGAAACCGCCGGGATGGCGCGCGATTCACCGGCATTGGTGGTCGCCGGTTTGCCGACGGCCGAGGCTAAACAGGCTAAAATCGATCATCGTCTCCAAACTTTGCATACTGTCATGTCCGCCTTTGATAACGCATTCACCGCCTTTCGACAATCGCAAATCAGCTTAACGCAATTGCTGGCGGCGGCCGAGCGCTTAAACGCCGGGCCGGAAGCGGAACTGGCCGCCGCCCGGGTCAGCCTCGAACAAGCCCGAGCCAACGGCGAACTGGACGATGCAAGCTATCGGGTTATCGTCGGCGTTTGGGAGGAGCGCACGCGATTGGCAGGGACCACGAGTGCGCCGCCGCCAGTGGCGGGCGATGCAACCTTGCTGGCGCCGGCGGCGGATCAGCGGAATATCGCCGAGTTGACCAGAACGCCGCCGACGGCGGACGATGCGACGCTGGTGGCGATGCCGCGCGGCGACGGCGATGCCACCGAGCTGGCGATGCCGCCCTCGCCGGGTGATGCCGACCGCATCGGCGAGACTGTCGTCCCGGACGCCGCGCCGGCATCGACCACCAAGACGCCGACCTTGAATACCGAGTCCTTGCTGCAAGGCCTGGACCCCAATCAGCCGCGCGCTGATTTGGCGGTCGGCGATACCGTCAAGAAGCGCTTCGTATTGGAGGAGCTGTTGGGCGTCGGCGGCATGGGTATGGTGTTTAAGGCCACCGACTTGCGCAAGATCGAGGCGGCCGATAAAGATCCTTACGTGGCGTTGAAAGTCTTGAATCGGGATTTTCAATTCAATCCGATGGCTTTGGTGGCCTTGCAGCGCGAGACCAAGCGCGCCCAGACCCTGGCGCATCCCAATATTATCAAGGTCTACGATTTCGACCGCGACGACGCCGGCCACGTGTTCATGACGATGGAATATCTGCAAGGCCGGCCGCTCAGCCATTTGATCCGCGACCACCTCGATAGCGGTTTGCCGTTTAAAAAGGCTTGGCCGATCATACACGCGATGGCCGAAGCGCTCGGCTATGCCCACAAGAAGAAGATCGTTCATTCCGACTTCAAACCCGGTAACGTGTTTCTGGGCGACGATGGCGAAATTCGGGTGTTGGACTTCGGTATCGCCTGCGCGATCGGCCGTTCCGAAGCCAACGGCGAGGACGCGACCGTGTTCAATGCCCGCGACTTGGGCGCGCTGACTCCGGCGTATGCCAGTTTGGAGCAATTGCAAAATCGCGATCCGGACCCGCGCGACGATATTTACGCGTTGGCCTGCATCAGCTACGAGTTGCTGACCGGCAAGCACCCGTTCGGCAAGCTGTCGGCCGAAAAGGCGCTCGAAGTGAATTTGCAGCCCAAGCCGATTCCCAAGTTGGGACGGCGGCAGTGGAAGGGCTTGCAAAAAGCGCTGGCGTTTCGCCAGGACAAGCGTACCGCGACGATACGCGAGTTTTTAGCGGCGCTGGCACCGCGTTCGGCAGCGTTCTTCGCGCTGTGGGGCGCGGCGGTGTTGGTGGCGCTATCCGGCGGGTTCAGCATTTACTGGCGCTTGGCGCATCCGCCCGGCGAATCCGTGCCTAAAGTCGCGGTCAAGGCTTTGACGCCGGAAGAGCAACAGAAAATTCAGGATTTGCGGGAACTGGCGGCGATCCATTTGGATGTCGGTTACCTGACCGCGCCGACCGGCAGCAATGCTTGGTGGGCTTACCAGGAAATCTTGAAAATCGACCCTTACAATGCGGCGGCGGTGGACGGCATTACTAAAATCGCCGATCTGTTGGAGCAGCAGGCCTGGGAGCTTTACGAAAAAGGCCAACGGGCCGAGGCCTTGAAGAAAGTCGGCGAGGGCTTGGAGGTCAATCCCGGTCACAAGGGCTTGTTGAGTTTGCAAGATAAATTGCGTAGTTAATGCGGATGCGTGATTCTTAATTTGACTTATAATTCAAGACGATTAATTACATTCTTAAATTTTGTCGAAACAGATTTGGCGTGTAAGATGCCGGCATCGACTTAGAGGAGAGGCTTTATGAATCCAAAAAATACTAGTGCTCGGGTGGCGGAACGCCCGCTTCGGCTGTTATCCGGCGCGGTCGTCGCTTGGCTTGTTACGGTAGGCGTGGCGGAGGCGGTGGAAGGTTACGATCCGTATAATCAAAACCAGCGTTACTATACGTATAACGAGAACCACAGTTCGGTGAGTAACGCATTGTCCAGTTGCTCGCAATTCTACAATCAGCAAGAATCCAACGCGCCGGATGCCTGCAATTTCGAGAGTAGCTCCGATTTGCAGAGCCTGACCCCCGACCAGGTGTTCGGTATGGGCAGTATCGCGACGCGGGTCAACGGCGGCAAGAACAGCTTGCCGTTCGGTCAATCCGGCAAAATCAATCTGGGCGGCGGGGCCGGCGACGGCGATTTCTCGAAACTGTCGTTTTGGGGCAAGGTCGACAGCAGCTTCGGTCTGCACGACAACACCGCATTGAATCTGGGCGGCTTTAAATTCGACAACCATAATTTCATGGCCGGCGCTGATTACCGCATCAGCGACCGCTGGTCGGCCGGCGCCGCGTTCAATTACAAGCGCGGCAATGCCACCTTTAACAGCGGCCGCGGCGAAACCCTGAGCGACAACTACATCGGCACGCTCTACAGCAGTTACTACATTACCGATGCGTTGCACATCGAGGGTACCGCGTCTTACGGCGGCGTCGATTTCGAAACCAGTCGCAACATCAACTTGGGCGGAGTGACCTCGATTGCCAGCGCGGCGCCGAGCGCCGACCAGCACGCCTTCAGCCTGGGCGGCGGCTACGATTTCACTTTCAAGGCCCTGACCGTGGCGCCTTACGCGCGCGGCGAATATACCGGTCTGGATATCGACAGCTACAGCGAGACCGGCAGTCCCGGGGCGGTGCGTTTCGGCAAGCAAAATATTCAATCGCTGATCTCGACGGTCGGCGTGCAGACCTCGTATGCGGTCAGCGTGCCGTGGGGGGTGGTGGTACCGCAGCTGCGCGGCGAATGGCACCACCAATTCATGGACGGCCGTCGCCAAGTGACCGGCAGCTTCGTCGCCGACGGCAGCGGCAGCACCTTCACGTTGGTCAACGACGCGCCCAGCCGCGATTACTACACCTTCGGCGCGGAAGTCTCCAGCGTGTTGCCGGGCGGCGTGTCGGCGTTTTTATCCTACGAAACCCTGCAAGGCTATCGGCACATCGACAGCAACCGCTTCATGCTGGGCGGCCGGATGGAGTTTTAAACCGATCGCGTCCGCTAAACGCCACCCGCGTCGCCCGGCGCGGGCGGCGTTTTTCGATGGGGCTCGATGCCCCGCCATGTTAGAATCCCGGCCATCATGACTTTCAGTTCGGCAAGTCCAGTGGCCAATTCATCCTTCCTACCCGAAGACACCGCGCCGCCGCGCGTGCGGGAAATCCCCTACAACTACACTTCGTTTTCCGACCGGGAAATCGTGATTCGCCTGCTCGGAGAGGATATCTGGTGGGTGCTGGATTCGCTGCGCGGCGAACAGGTCACCGGGCGCTCGGCGCGCATGCTTTACGAAGTGCTCGGCGACATCTGGGCGGTGCGCCGCAATCCCTATCTGGAAGACGATCTGCTGAATAATCGCGACCGGCGCCGGGCCTTGCTGGATGCGTTGCGCCACCGGCTGCGGCAAATGGAGGCGCGGCAAGCGGAAATCGCCGGAGATCCGGATCGGGCGGAGCGCGTCGGTCAGTTGATCGCGGCCGTTCAGCAGGCTGTCGCCGATTTCGAGGCGCATTTCGAGCAAACCGGCCAATTGCGGCGCAGCGTGCTGAGTTTGCTGACCCAATACACCCGCAAGGACAACATTTGCTTCGACGGTTTTGCCAGGGTCAGCCATGTCACCGACGCTACCGATTGGCGGGTCGAATATCCCTTCGTGGTACTGTATCCGTCCAGCGAGGACGAGATCGGCCATTTGGTGCGCGGCTGCATCGAACTGGGTTTGACCATCATTCCACGCGGCGGCGGTACCGGCTATACCGGTGGCGCGGTGCCGCTGACGCCGTTTTCGGCGATCATCAACACCGAAAAACTGCTGGAGATGAGCGCGGTCGAGCGCGAAACTCGCTTGCCGGGCGTGGCTAGCCCGTATGCGACGATTTTTACCGGCGCCGGCGTCGTCACGCGCCGGGTCATGGAAGCCGCCGAGCGTTCCGGATTGGTGTTCGCCTGCGATCCAACCTCGGCCGATGCGTCTTGCGTGGGCGGCAATATTGCAATGAATGCCGGCGGCAAGAAAGCCGTGTTGTGGGGCACGGCCTTGGACAATCTGGCGTCGTGGCGGATGGTCACTCCGGACGGCAACTGGCTGGAAGTCGAGCGGCTCAACCACAACCTGGGCAAGATTCACGAGCAGGAGCAGGTCAGTTTTAATCTGAAACGCTACGACAGCAGTCGCCGCAATCTGCTGGGCGAAGAACGCCTGGATTTGCCCGGCGCGCTGTTCCGCAAGGTCGGTTTGGGCAAGGATGTGACCGACAAATTTCTCGGCGGTTTGCCGGGGATACAGAAGGAAGGTTGCGACGGCATCATTACCTCGGCGCGCTGGGTGTTGCACGAAATGCCGCCGCACGCCCGCACCTTCTGTCTGGAGTTTTTCGGACAAGTACGCGAGGCGGTACCGTCCATCGTCGAAATCCGCGATTATCTGGCCGGGTTGCCGAAAGACGGTCCGGCGCGAGTGATGCTGGCGGGCCTGGAACATCTGGACGAACGCTACGTCAAGGCGGTCGGTTACGCCACCAAGGCCAAGCGCCACGGTCGGCCAAAAATGGTGTTGATCGGCGACATTGTCGGCGACGACGAACAGCAAGTGGCACTGGCCGCATCCGAAGTAGTCCGCTTGTGCAACGCGCGCGGCGCCGAGGGTTTTATCGCGGTCAGTCCGGAAACCCGCGCCAAATTTTGGTTGGATAGGGCCAGAACGGCGGCGATCGCCCGCCACACCAACGCGTTCAAAATCAACGAAGACGTGGTGATACCGTTGCCGCGGATGGGCGATTATTGCGACGGCATCGAACGCATCAACATCGAATTGTCGCTGAGCAATAAATTGCGGCTGTGCGATGCGTTGAGCGACTTGTTGCGCGGCGACTTGCCGTTACGCGCCTACGAAGACAGCGTCGACAAAAGCGAACTCATCGGCGACCGCCGGGCGTTGGCGCTGGAGACGGTGGCGGCGGTGCGAGAGCGCTGGCAGTGGTTGTTCGACCATCTGGATTTGCCGCTGGCGCGGGCCGAGGCCGAATTCGAGCGTTACGGCATCAGCGTCGGTCCGTTGACCAATCGGGCCACGAAGCCGACCTTGTTTCACCGGGTTCAGGACTACTCGTTGCGGATTTCCTGGAAAGCCGAGCTGCTGCCGCGCTTGCGGGACATCTTCGAGGGCGATAATTTTCGGCCGGTCGTCGAACGGATCGAGGCCGCGCATAAGGAGATTTTGCGCGGCAGGGTATTCGTCGCGCTACACATGCATGCGGGCGACGGCAACGTACACACCAATCTGCCGGTCAACTCCGACCATTACCAAATGCTGCAGGAAGCCAACGCGGCGGTGGCCAGAATCATGGCGCTGGCGCGCTCGCTGGGCGGGGCGATTTCCGGCGAGCACGGCATCGGAATTACCAAGTACGAATTTCTCGACGCGGCGGAACTCGCCGAGTTTCATCGGTATAAAAATCAGGTCGATCCGGAAGGGCGCTTCAATCGCGGCAAGTTGATGCCGGGCGGCGATTTGAGCGCGGCGTATACCACCTCGTTCAGTTTGATGGGTTTCGAATCGCTGATCATGCAGCAGAGCGACATCGGCGCGATTTCCGATTCGGTCAAGGATTGCCTGCGCTGCGGCAAGTGCAAGCCGGTCTGCGCCACCCACGTGCCGCGCGCCAACTTGTTGTATTCGCCGCGCAACAAGATTTTGGCGACTTCGCTGCTCATCGAGGCGTTCTTGTACGAGGAGCAAACCCGGCGCGGTATTTCGATCACCCATTGGAAGGAATTCGAAGACGTTGGTGAACACTGCACGGTGTGTCATAAATGCTTCAACCCCTGTCCGGTCGATATCGACTTCGGCGAAGTGTCGATGAATATGCGCAATTTGCTGCATAAGATGGGCAAGCAGAGTTTTAATCCCGGCAAGGCACTGGCAATGGCGTTTTTGAATACGACCAGCCCGGGCACGGTCAAGGCTCTGCGGGCGGCGATGGTGGATTGGGGATACAAGGCGCAGCGCTTGGGAACGGCGATGCTGGCGCCGTGGGGCAGGGCGCAGAATCGCCAACCGCCGGCTTCGGTAGGCAAGCCGGATGTGCGCGAGCAAGTCATTCATTTCATGAATCGGAAGATGCCGGCCAAACTGCCGAACAAGACGGCCAGGGCCTTGCTGGACATCGAGGACAATCAAATCGTCCCGATTATTCGCGATCATGCCAAGACCCGTTCGGATTCCGAGTCGGTGTTTTATTTTCCGGGCTGCGGCTCGGAGCGTTTGTTCTCGCAAGTCGGTCTGGCGACCCAGGCGATGCTCTACGAAGTCGGCGTGCAGACCGTTTTACCGCCCGGTTATTTGTGCTGCGGCTACCCGCAACGGGCCGCGGGCCAATTTGACAAGGCCGAAAAAATCACCACCGATAATCGGGTGTTGTTTCATCGCGTGGCCAATACCTTGAATTATCTGGACATCAAGACCGTCATCGTCAGTTGCGGCACCTGTCTGGATCAGTTGGTCGATTACGAGTTCGAAAAAATCTTTCCCGGTTGCCGGCTATTGGATATTCACGAATATTTGCTGGAAAAGGGTGTCGGGCTGGACGGCGTCGGCGGTACTCGTTATCTGTATCACGATCCTTGCCACAGTCCGTTTAAACAGCAGGAGCCGTTGAAAGTCGTGGCAGGCTTGCTCGGCGCGCCGGTCGGCAAGTCCGACCGGTGTTGCGGCGAATCCGGTACTCTGGCGGTGGCTCGGCCGGACATATCGACGCAGGTCCGCTACCGCAAGGCCGAGGAATTGCAGAGCGATGCCGCCAAGCTGCGCGCCGACGGTTATGACGGCCCGGTGCGAATGTTGACCTCCTGTCCGTCCTGCATGCAGGGGTTGCAGCGTTATCAAGACGACGTAGAGCAACTCGAAGTCGATTACATCGTCGTTGAAGTCGCCAAGCACGTGTTGGGCGAAAATTGGATGGCCGACTATTTGGCCAGAGCCGGAACCGGCGGCGTGGAGCGGGTGCTGCTTTAACCTGGCTAGCGTGAAACGGTTTTTTCACTCCGGAGAATAATAAAGATGGGAGGAGTGGCCTCTACCGTGACCGAAAACCCGTGACACGTCATTTCGGCCAACGGCCGCCAATGTAAAAATACGGTTAGGCCTGGAAAAATACCGTTCGCTTAAGATCGGACGGGAATTTTCGGTCGCGGCACGACGGTGTTGCGGGTGGTTTATGGAGGGTGTGTGCTCGACAAGCGGGGTGGGTGCCGTGACGCCGCGTTCTGATTCGGCTCGATCAGGTTTGCAACGTGCGGGCAAGTCGCGTCGTTTAGCTTCTGACTAGGAAGCCAGGACTGTCACTAAGAAATGAACGATTTGGAGCGGGAAACGAGACTCGAACTCGCGACCCCAACCTTGGCAAGGTTGTGCTCTACCAACTGAGCTATTCCCGCTTGAAGATGACATTGCCCGTTTGGCAACATGTCGGTTTGAAATCGACATCGGTCCAATACCTATGGAGGCTGCGACCGGAATCGAACCGGTGTATACGGCTTTGCAGGCCGCTGCATAACCACTTTGCTACGCAGCCGTTTAAGGTCCAACAAAAAAGCCGCGTAGCGGCGCGGCTTTAAAATTTGGAGCGGGAAACGAGACTCGAACTCGCGACCCCAACCTTGGCAAGGTTGTGCTCTACCAACTGAGCTATTCCCGCTTTGTTTCCGATCCGGCGTATTATAAGGGTTTAAACACTTAAGTCAACAGTTATTGCAGGTTGATGCCGGAAGTCCAGGCGCGACGACCTTGGCACTCGCCGCTGGCGGTGATTTCGACTTCGGCCCAAACCAGGTTTTTGTCAGTGGTGTCGTTTTGGATTTGCAACAACTTGACCGGCGAATTCATCGGCATGTGCTTGCAGGCGCCGTCGCGGTCGTTTTCCTCGGTATCGTCGTAAGCCGCCAACGAGCCGGGGACGCCGACTAGTCTGACCGTGGCGTTTGGATCGTAGGTATTCGGGCTTTTCAGCACGTAACCTTGACCAACGACCAGCGGTTTTTGCTGGTGAACCGGCAGTTTGGGGTTTGATCCGCCGCTAAAGACCAGCAAGAGCAACAGCAACGCCGCGCCACCGACGCCGCCGTAAAATACTTTCGGATTGGATTCCTTTAGGGCCAATATGCTCGCCAAAGCGTTACCGGCCGCAGCTGTAGCAGGCGCGGCGGCGGTCGCCGCAACCGATTCCGGTTGATTGGGCTCTTCGGCCGGGCTGCTGTTTTCTGTGTCGTTGGTGTTTTCTTCAAGGCTCATGCGATGTTTCCTCTTAAGCTAGTTATTATTATGGGACGGGCCGCTAAAGTTACCATGCTGACCGTACATTTCAAGCATTCGTTTAAAAGTCGTTTATTTTTGAGGGGGCGCTTGCGAGATCTTATGAATTTAAGGCTGGAAAAATGCTTGGCTTGGCTATATATTAGGAAATACTTAATTACCTGCAATTCAACGCCATGCATACATCATGTACACGTTTCGCGGTCTTGTTGATGGCTTCATCGTTGGGTTTGGCGGCCCACGCCGAATCGGTCGACCCGGTTTACACATTGGAGCGGGCCATCGATCAGGCGTTGGCTGGGAATCCCGAACTCAGTATTTTACAAGCTAGAGTCGAGCAGGCGAATGCCCAGCTCGGCGAGGCGCTGGCCAATTTTTACCCGCAGGTCAAGGCCGGATTGTCCTACCAACACACCGATAACCCTGCCCAAGCCTTCGCGATGATCATCGCCCAGCGGCGTCTGGACTTTGCCAAGGGTGACGGTTTTTTCAACCACCCCGGCGGCGTTGACAACTACCGTCCGCAAGTCACCGCCAATTATTCGCTGTTTCGCGGCGGCCAGGATTATTACTTGAGTAAGGCGGCGGAATTGGGCGTCGAGACTTCCGAGCTGGAAAAGTCGGCTTTCCGCAATCATCTTTTGACGAACGTGACCGCCGCGTATTACGGTGAGTTGGCGGCGATGGCCGCGCACAAAGTCAGTATCGGCGCCGCCGAGGCGGTCGCCAGCGAACTGAAGCAATCCAAATTGCGCTACGAGGCCGGAACCTTGCTGAAATCCGAGGTTCTGTCGCTGGAAGTGCAATTGGCCGAAGCCAAGGATGCCGAAATTCGTGCCGCCAACGCCATCGAACTGGCGCAAAACATGTTGAAAACCCTGCTCGGCTTGAGCGCCGGCGAGCCGTTTTCGATCGCCGAGTCGGAGGCCGCGCCGCCGGCCCCGCCGGCGACTTACGAAGAACTGCTGGATCAAGCGCGGACTCATCCGGAATTACAGGCGGCGCAAAAGCGGGTCGAAATTGCCGAACAGCAGTTAGCGGCGGCCGAGGGTGCCCACCTGCCGCGCGCCGACGCCTTTGTCACATACGGTTCCGACAGTAAGGATCTGGCCTTCAGCGGCAACCGCGATAACGTCAGCGCCGGCGTGACGGTCGAGGTCGATCTGTTTTCCGGTTTCGCCACGCAAGAGCGCGTCAAAAAAGCCGAGCACGAATTGACTGCGGCCCGAGAGGCGGCGCGTCAGACTCGCTTGCGCATCGAAAGCCAATTGCATCGCGCCAGACTGAACTTGGCTGAAGCCTTGAATCGGACCCAGGTAGCGCGGATTGCGGTGGAGGCAGCCGAGGAAGCCCTGCGGCAAGTACGCGAACAATATCAGGCCGGCGTCGTGACGGTGACCCGTTACATCGAAGCCGAAGTGGCCAGAGATAAGGCTCATACCCGTCATATCAACGCCCGTTACGACGCGCTGCGCGCCGACGCGGACCTCAAGCAAGCCCGCGGTGCTTGGCAATAATCTTCAGGAAGGACCATGATCTCTTCGAACACTTATTCCGCGTTGCCTCGTTGGGCAATTCCGCTGGCCGCCGTTTCGGCGCTGCTGTTGGTGATTTTCGTCGCGCTCGGCGTCATCGGCGGTCCGGAAAAAATCGAGCCGGGTAGCACACCGCCGACTACCAATCCAGTGCCGTCCGGCGCTCGAACTTACCGCGTGACGCTGGCCGGCGCCGATCGGCTGTTGGAATGGCAGGGCGTGGTGCGTTCGCGCCAGGCCGTCAAGATCAGCCCGAAATTTTCCGCTCGGATAGTGGAGATTCCGGTCAAGGTCGGCGACAGGCTGAAACAAGGCGAGGTGATAGCCAAACTGGACGACCGCGACCTGCGCGCCGCCTACAGCGCCGCGACTTCGGCGCAGGCCGCGGCTCAAGCTCAGGCCGTCCAAGCGGTCGCCGACGAAAGACGCGCCAGCGAACTGTTCGAAAAACAAGCCGCGACCCGGCAAAGCTACGACGCCGCGCTGGCCCGTGCGAAAGCGGCCAAGGCTTTGGCCGAACAGGCGGCTAGTTCGGCGCGGCAAAGTCAGGTGGCGATGGCCGAAAACGTGCTGTACGCGCCGTTCGACGGCGTGGTGGGTGAACGTTACCAAGACCCGGGCGATATGGGCGCGCCGGGTCAGCCGCTGGTCAGTTTTCACCAGCCAGACGCGCTAAGGTTGGAAGTGCCGGTCGCCAGTGCTTGCAGTGGCCGCATCGGCCTGGGCGATGCGGCGACGGTGCATATCGACGGCGTCGCCGTGACCGGCCGGGTCGCCGAATTGGCCCCGGAAATCGATCCGCAAACCCGCACCCGGCTGGTTAAAGTCGATCTGCCGGCCACACCCGGTTTGCAGCACGGACAATTCGCCACCTTGGCGCTGCCTTGCGAATCCTCGGAATCGGCTTTATTGATCCCGGCCGGCGCGGTGCTGAATTTCGGCCAGTTGCAAGCCGTGCGCGTGGTCGAAAACGGCGCTTGGCATACCCGCCACATTCGCACCGGCAAAGTTTACGGCGATCGGCTCGAAGTGCTGACCGGCCTACGCGACGGCGAAACCATACTGGCGGATAGCGAGCTGGCGCCATGAGTTCGAGTAACCAGGCTAAAAAAGACACGCTGACGGTCGCGATTGTCCGGCTGTTTACCACCTCGCATCTGTCGTTGCTGTTCCTGCTGATCTCGTTGTTGGCCGGCGCGGCGGCGCTGATATTGACGCCGCGTGAGGAAGACCCGCAAATTGTGGTGCCGGTGATGGACGTGTTCGTCAAATATCCCGGCGCGACGGCCGAGGAAGTCGAAAAACGCGTCACGACGCCGCTGGAAGTGTTTCTAAAGCAGATTCAAGGCGTGGAATACGTGTACTCCGCGTCCAGCCCCGGCCAGGCGCTGGTGACGGTGCGCTACGAAGTGGGCCAAAGCATCGTCGATAGTTTGATCAAGACCCACGATAAATTGCAGGCCAATCTGGACATCATCCCGCCGGGCGTCACCGATTGGGTGGTCAAGCCGGTCGAAATCGACGACGTGCCTATCGTGTTGCTGACCTTGTCCAGCCCCAGGGCAGGCGAAGACATCATGGCGATACGCCGGATCGCCGAGGAACTGATCGAACGCCTGCGAGCGATCGACGACATCGGCAAAAGCTGGGTGGTCGGCGCGGCGCCGCGGCGGATTTCGGTGTATCCCGATCCCGCCAAGCTGCAAGCCGCCGGCCTCGATTTGGCGGCGCTGCGGCAGGCCTTGATGCAAGGCAATGCCAATCTGCAAATCGGCCACTTCAATCAAGCCGGAAAAGACATCGTGTTGGAGGCCGGCCCGCATTATGAAAGCGTCGAAGCCGTCGGCGCCACGGTGTTGAAAAACGTCGGCGGTCGCTTGCTGTACCTGCGCGACGTCGCCGAAATTCTGGACGGCCCGCAGGATACCGATTATTACACCCGCATCGGTTTCGGACCGGCCGCCGAGCACGCTGAAATTGTCGGCCCCGTTTCCGGGAAGGCGCCGGAGCTGGGCGACGAACGCCAGATGGCGACCATCGCCATCGCCAAGCGCAAGGGCGCCAATGCGGTCGGCGTCGCCGAACAGGTGCTGGCCTTGACCGAACAATTGCACGGCACGCTGATACCGGACGACGTGCAAATCCACGTCACCCGCAACTACGGCGAGACCGCCAACCACAAGGTCAACGAACTGGTGATGCACTTGAGCATCGCGATTTTGACCATCATCGTGCTGTTGGCTTTGTCCTTGGGTTTTAAGGAATCGTTGATCGTGTCGCTGGCGGTACCGATGACCTTCGCGGTGACCTTGCTGTTGGATTTGATCTTTGGCTACACGATCAACCGGGTGACGCTATTCGCGTTGATACTGTCGCTGGGTTTGCTGGTGGACGACCCGATCGTCGATGTCGAGAACATTCACCGCCACTACAAGATGCGCAAGGAACCGCCGTTGCAGGCCTTGCTGACGGCGGTCAACGAAATCCGCCCGCCGACGATACTGGCCACCTTCGCGGTGATTATGTCCTTCGTGCCGATGTTCTTCATCACCGGCATGATGGGGCCCTACATGGCGCCGATGGCTTTCAACGTGCCGATCGCGATGCTGATGTCGCTGCTGATCGCGTTCACCGTCACGCCCTGGGCCAGCTACAAATTGCTGAAAGGCGATTACGGGAAGGACCACGGCCCCGAGTTCAAACTGCACGACACGCGCGGCTTCAAGCTGTATCAAGCCGTCATGCGGCCGCTGTTGACCAACAAGGCTAAGGCCCGCGTGTTTTTGCTGGCGGTGTTCATTGCTTTTGTGCTGTCGTCGTTGATGGCGGTGTTCCGCGTCGTACCGTTAAAGCTGCTGCCGTTCGACAACAAAAACGAACTGCAACTGGTGATCGACATGCCGCGCGGCTCGTCTCTGGAAGCCACCGATGAAGTCGCGGCGGCGGTCGGGCGGTATCTGGCCACCGTCAACGAAGTCGCCAATTACCAAAGCTATGTCGGCTTGGCCTCGCCGATGGATTTCAACGGCCTGGTGCGGCATTACTATCTGCGCCAGGGCGCTTACGTCGGCGACATCCGGGTGGTGTTCGTCGACAAAACCCGCCGCGACCAGCAGTCACACGCGATTGCACTGAGAATGCGGCCGGAGATCGACAAAATCGAACAACGCTACGGCGCCAACATCAAGATCGTCGAAATGCCGCCGGGGCCGCCGGTACTGTCCAGCGTGGTCGCGGAAGTTTACGGCCCGCCGGAAGCCACTTATCAAGACATCGTCCAGGTGTCCAAGCGGGTGCGCGGCGACCTGGAACACACCGAAGGCGTGGTGGATGTGGACGATTACGTCGAAGCGCCGCAAGAGCGGCTGCATTTCCTGCTGGATCAGGACAAGGCCGCGCTGCTTGGCATCACCACCGAGCAAGTCGCCAACAGCCTGAAGCTGGCCGTGGACGGCGGGGTGGCCGGTACCTTGCACATCGCCAGCGAGCGCCAGCCGCTGTTGATCGAACTGCGCCTGCCGCGTTCGGCGCGCTCGTCGGAAGCCGATTTGCTGGCGCTGTCGGTTAAAACCGGGCAGGGCGATTTGGTGCGACTGGGCGAAATCGGCGGCTTCGAACACGAGCGCGGCGACCAGACCATCTACCATAAAAACCTGGAGCGGGTGTCCTACGTGCTGGGTGAAATGGCCGGCCGCAGCCCGGTCGAAGCGGTCTGGGACTTGGGCGACAAGCTGGAGGAAAAACCGCTGCCGCCCGGCTACCGCGCGGAAATGGCCGGCGAGGGCGAATGGAAAATCACCGTGGACGTATTCCGCGACTTAGGGCTTGCCTTCGCGGCGGCGATGGTGATGATTTACATCCTGCTGGTCGGCCAGACCGGCTCGCTGGGCGTGCCGCTGATTATGATGATCGCGATCCCGTTGACCGTGATCGGCATCATGCCGGGATTCTGGTTTATTAATCTGTTTGCGTCGGATGTGGGCCCATACGCCGATCCGGTGTATTTTACCGCCACCGCGATGATAGGCATGATCGCGCTGGCCGGCATCGTCGTGCGCAACTCGATCATCCTGATCGACTTCATCGAAAACATCTATCGCGGTAACCCGGAGATTTCGCTGGCCGACGCCATCGTCGAAGCCGGCGCTACCCGCTTGAACCCAATCTTCCTGACCGCCGCCTCGGCGGTACTGGGTTCGGTGATGATCGTGCTCGACCCGATCTTTTCCGGCTTGGCCTGGAGCTTCATCTTCGGCATCATCGCCTCCACGCTGTTCTCGCTGGTGGTGATACCGTTGGTGTATTTTCTGATTAACCGGGAAATGCCTAAAACGCTGCTGGTCGAGGAATAAAACGCCACCGAAAAAGACGCGGTTTGGGTTAGCATTGCCTGCTCGAGTTTAATTCAAGAGAGTGGTCATGCAGAATCCGGATGAGGAAGATTTTAAAAAGCGCTTGGCAAAATTCCCGCTGCCATTGCGTGCGGCATTTGCCGTGCGGGCGGCTACGATGGCTTTGCCTTGTCTCTCCGATGAAAATGCCAACTTTCTCGAGTTCTGGCCGACACAAAACCGTGCGGTGTATTTGCTTGCAGTATTGCGCCAGCTACAGGGGGCTTACGGGTGGAGGAGACCTAAAAATATTGGCGCCTCCGCCGCCTCCGTCGCCGCCTCCGCCGCCTCCGCCG
>NZ_JBYMAP010000074.1:0-17893 GCF_057766305.1 Methylomonas sp. BG-2
GCTAATAAACCTTTTATGGTGTCAACGTTCTTTCTACGCTCATCAGGTGAGCCTGCTTTTTTGCTTGCCTCAATGCGAGTTATAATATTATTTAGAGCTGATTTTGCTTTACTATAGTCTGAAATAATTTTATTATCCTTCACGAATATTTCATGTAATGCTATGAATAAAGCTGCAAAAACAGATGGAAATGGATTTGTTGTCCTCTTTTCAAAAACAATTTCTCTGAGCTTTTTATTATTGTCGGTTGCGCATATTTTCTTGATTTCATCTATGCAGAATTTAAATTCTTCAGTTATTTTGTTGTCACCATAAATATCTAAAGAAGTCAATATCCGTATATTTTCTTCGCTTCCTTTTTGGTATATATCATCCAATGCATCTTTGGAGCGACTAATAAGGTCTCCTCCAACTATGGATGAAACAATGTCTGCAATACATTGTTCATCCATGCTATCTCGAAGATCGGTTGATCTTAAGATACCTTGCTGCACCCAGAAAACTTCCTCTGCACAAATTTGATACCCATGCTTTGTCATAGGTAAATCAATGCTAATTGATGGCATAAGTGATAAATTCAACACATCGCAAGATACATCACCCCTAATGTCGCATGCTATTTTTCTTACTACTTCAGAAAAAGCGTTTTGCACCCCGGATTGTCGTCTTTCCTGATCGCTCAAACGATGACCATATGTATTAATTCTGTCGAAAACATCATTAATTTGTTCCGGCGTCGCATTACGCATCACCGACAATGGGAGGGCGTAATCTAAAATAGCGCTAACAGCCTTTTGATTAATATAATTTCCTGAGTTTTCCGGTTGAAACCTTCCACTCTCTGCACAAGCTTTAGCGGTGGGAAAGTATTCAAGGTTAAAATGCAATCCATCTAGAGTTGAATAAGATGTCTCAATAAAAGAAACAATTGCATGTAATCGCTGGAGTCCATCAATTATTTCGTATGTTCCAGGTTCGTCCATTTCTGCAATTAATATGGCAGGGATAGGATATTTGTTCAGAATAGATTCAATTAATTTTTGCTTTTCTTCTAGCGTCCAAACGAGCTTTCTTTGGTACCTTCTGTTTACAAATAATTTGTTTTCTATGAACCAATCGCTGAAATTCAAGGAAACGTAGCGAAAGCGGAGTGATGAATTTTAGTCCCCGATAGGCGTAGCGCCGGGCGGGTTTTCGCAGAAAACCTGCAAGGCATCGCGACATGCCGTTAAGTCATGCGAGAGCCGATGTTTCGACCCCTGGTTGGGTCGAAACGAGGTGACGCGGACGCGTCGGGGCCGCCGAAGGCAGTCACCGTGACGGTGGAGTCCTGATTTTCGTCCCATGGATGGGCGAAAATCTTTACGGACGGAAGCCGTCACTCGCCGGTATATATTGACTGTATTGCAGTAGGTTGAGAAGCCAATTCTGCCATGTGGCGCTCCATTAATGTGTTTTATTAAAAAATTACTAAGATGATTAAAGATCAATAAATTATTTAATTCGATTTAATAAATACCTTAATTTCCAACAATAGAAAACAAGATAAAACCCAGATTTCGAATGCATTGCTCTATCGTTGACACCGCATTAAGGCTTCATTATAAGCAAATGACCTATCAATACGCCTGCACCCCAAACTTCAACAACAACCTCGGCAAAATATCGTCCAGATTCAACACGTCTTTATCGGTCAACTCAATCAGATTGAAATTATACTTCTGATAAATCGCGAGTTTTTCCTGTTTTCTAGCTTGGTATTTGGCATCGTTTTCGTAGCCCCAGAATTCGATATACACTTTGCCGGTGGGGATGTAAAAATCGCAGTACATTTCTTCTTCGATCGGTAGTTTGCGTTCGTAGGCGTGGACGATTTCCGCCATGTACAGCCAATTGTCGATCAGCATTTCCGCCTTGGAGCGGACGAAATGGCCGTCGGTGGCGCGGTGGGTGGCTTCGAATTTGTGGCGGAAGCTGTCCATTTTGTCGGTGTCGGTTTTGGGTTTGTCGACGCCCTTGATGTTATCGACGTTGTCTTTCAAGGCCCGGTTGCGGGTGATTTTTTCCGGCCAGCGCACGTAAGGAATGCCGGAGCGGCTGTCTTCGCCTTGCTCTGCACCCATTGCTAGCCCTTGTTCGGTGACCAGCCAGCCTTTCAAGCCTTTTTTGATCCAGCCCAGTTCGGACAGGATGTAATTCATTTTATTGGCCGGGAGCTCGAATTGTTGCCCCAGCACGGTGGCGGTCAGCAGCTTAGCCGCGTCCGGTTTGACTGTGACGGTTGGCAATTGAAAATCCTCGGGCCAGGCGACGTACTGGCCGTATTTGCCGGTCAGATAAACGCCGCCGGCAGCTGTGCCCGAGTCGGTTAACTGCCATTTGTCGTCTTGTTTTTCGATCAGGCCCAGCGCAGTCAACTGCCCGAACATTTGCTCTTGGGACATGCCGCGCAATTTGGCCAATTGGGTGGTGGATAGGCGTTTCTCGTCACTCATCTCTGTAGTTCTCTAGTTAGATCGGACGAAGTGTAGACCAACGATAATCGCTACCGCAAAGAGATTGGCACCGGTTGGTAGACCCAACCTTGGGGAAATTTGTTGGGCTATACCGAGGAAATCGCCACGCAATAAAAAACCCGCGAAGCCTTTAGGGCTTGCGGGTTCTTGGATTTGGTGCCTCAGACCGGAATCGAACCGGTACGACCTTTCGGTCGC
Source organism: Methylomonas sp. BG-2 (assembly GCF_057766305.1). NCBI lineage: Bacteria > Pseudomonadati > Pseudomonadota > Gammaproteobacteria > Methylococcales > Methylococcaceae > Methylomonas > Methylomonas sp. BG-2. Next base: position 2,715 of record NZ_JBYMAP010000074.1, read on the forward strand.
GAGATTTTAAGTCTCGTGCGTCTACCTATTTCGCCACCGAGGCTTTCCGAACATGTGTTGGAAGGCCGCGAATTCTAAAGCAATGCCGGGAATTGTCAATCGAAACTTGGCAAGCCCGGGGGGGGCGATGCGGTATCGGCTTAAATCGCTTGTTTGATCCGGGCCAGCGCGTTTTCCAGATTAGCCATGCTGGTGGCAATCGAGATGCGGATATGGCCGGGGCAGCCGAAGGCCGAGCCGGGCACCAGCGCGACGCCGGCTTTTTCGATCAGGTATTCGGCAAATTCCAGGTCGTCGTTGATGCCGTCCAGGCGCGCGATCAGTTTATCGACATTGGGGAACACGTAAAAGGTACCGTCGGTCGCCAGGCATTCGATGCCGTCTATCGTGTTCAATTCGGCGACGACGAAGTCGTGGCGTTTCTTGAACTCGACCATCATGGCGTCGATGCAGCCTTGATCGCCATTCAGCGCGGCTTCGGCGGCGACTTGCGAGATCGAGGTTGGGTTGGAGGTGCTTTGCGATTGAATGATGCACATCGCATCGATTAAGTCGGCCGGGCCGGCGCAATAGCCGATCCGCCAGCCGGTCATCGAATAGGCCTTGGAAACGCCGTTCAAGACGATGGTGCGGTCGTAGAAGCCGGGATGCGCGTTCAGAATGTTAACGAATTCGCCCTTGTTCCAGAGGATGTGTTCGTACATGTCGTCGGTGGCGATCAGTACATCCGGAAAATCGACCAACACGTCGCCCAGTGCTTTCAGTTCGTCCAGACTATAGGCTGCGCCGGTTGGATTGGACGGGCTGTTGATCACCAACAGACGGGTTTTGGCGGTAATCGCCGCGCGCAACTGGGCCGGGGTGATCTTGAAACCTTGCGATTGGCCGGCTTCGATGATGACCGGCACGCCGTCGGCCAGCAGCACCATATCCGGATAGGACACCCAATACGGGGCCGGGATGATGACTTCGTCGCCGGGGTTCAGCAGGGCTTGAGCCAGATTGTAAAAGCTTTGCTTGCCGCCGCAGGACACCAGGATTTGCTTGGGTTCGTAATCCAGACCGTTGTCGCGCTTGAATTTGGCGATCACGGCTTTTTTCAGGCCGGCGGTGCCGTCCACGGCGGTGTATTTGGTAAAGCCCGAGTTGATGGCATTGATGCCGGCGGTTTTAATGTGTTCCGGCGTGTCGAAGTCCGGTTCGCCGGCGCCCAGGCCAATGATGTCTTTTCCGGCGGCGCGCATGGCGGCGGCTCTGGCGGTGATGGCCAGGGTAGGGGACGGTTTGACTGCTTTGACGCGGTCGGACAATGTGATGCTCATGCTTCCTCGGTCGAAATTTACTCAAATGGCCGGCATTATACGGTAATTTGCCGGTTACGCTTGGTTTGGCGCGCTAAAACTGATTATTTTTTGGGGTTAGTCAGTTTGGCGGCCAGTTCGTCGGCATAAGCCAGCAGTTGCGCCAGAATTGCCGGATCGCGCGCGCCGGCAGCGGTCAGGTTGGCGATGCTTGCTTTAAAAGTCTCCAGAGCGCTGGGCCTATCGGGCGTGGATTCCAGCAGACGCCGCCGGCAATGCGCCGACCACAGCGCGCGTTCCTCGGCGGTCAGGCTATCCGGATAGTTGCGAGCCCGGTAGCGAAACAGCATTTCCGGTAAGCGGTTGTCGTCGAAGCCCGGATCGAAGTCGGCCAGTTCAGCCGGCGGTAATTGGCGGATTTGGTTCATCGCGGCTTTGTCGCCGGCACTGAAGAAGCCGCCGCTGTAGATCATCAAGTCCGGGTCGTCGGGGGTGTCGGCATACTCGCGGCGAAATACCGCGCCCAGCTTGTCGGCCAGCGGCGGCGCGGCTTGCAGGTGTTGCAGATGCCTCTGGCAGCGGCCCAAATCCAGTTGCAATCGTTCGGCGTCGGCCGGTCGGATCACCGACAGCGGCGCCAGTACCGGCGCCTTGTTGACGTGCACGGTCTTCAACGGGATGCGTGCCACGCCCTCCGGCAAGTCGTCGCTGGCGACGAACAGCCGTTCGCGGATCTGTTCGGCCGAAAGATCGAGTAAGGGGCCGGGATCGGCGGACAGGTCGTAAACGATGATTTCGTTGGCGTTGACCGGGTGTTGGGCCAGTGCTACGACGACCGCCAGGCAATGGTTGCGGGCCGGAAAACGGGCGGAAACGTGCACCAGCGGCGTGTAACTGCCCAGTTTCAATAGGCCGAGCGCCTGGCTTTTCAGGCGATGTTCGAACAAATAAGCGAACAGCTTGGGCTGGCGGCTTTTGATCAATTTGGCGATCGCGATCGTCGCCTGGACGTCGGCTAGCGCGTCGTGGGCGTCGGCGTGGACTATGTCGTTAGCGCGGGTCAGCTCTTCCAGGCGAAAGCTGGGGACGCCTTCGGCATTGTCCGGCCAGACTATACCGTCCGGGCGTAGCGCGCGGGCGGCGCGGGCGATGTCGATCAAATCCCAGCGCGAATTGCCGTTTTGCCATTCGCGGGCATAGGGATCGTAAAAGTTGCGATACAGCAGATTACGGGTGACTTCGTCGTCGAAACGCAAGGTGTTGTAACCCAGCGCGCAGGTGCCGGGCTGGGAGAGCTGGGCATTGATTCGCGCGGCGAACTCGGCTTCGCTGACGCCGCGCTGGCGGGCCAGTTGTGGGGTAATGCCGGTGATCAAGCAGGCTTCCGGGTGGGGCAGATAGTCGTCCGGCGGCCGGCAATAGACCATCAGCGGCTCGCCGAGGATATTGAAGTCATCATCGGTGCGCAAGCCGGCAAACTGGCAGGGCCAGTCGCGGCGCGGATCGGCGCCGAAGGTTTCGTAATCGTGCCAGAAAAAACTGGGTGTGGTCATGGTGGCTCGGGTGACGGGAAAAATTCCGCAAACTTGCGTTTGCAACGACTAGCCGGCGGATTTTATCTTATAATCGCCGCCTTATTTTTACGCGACCACCATAGGAAACCGTTTATGAAAAAAACCTCGCTATTCGTTTCAGCGGCTCTGATGTTGTTTACCGGCTTGGCGAACGCGCACGGCCCGGTCAGAGCTAAACTGACCGCGACCCTGACCATCGATGCACCGGCTGCAAAAGTTTGGGACTTAATCAAGAACTACAACGACATGTCCTGGCATCCGTCGATTAAAAGCGTCGAAGGCGGCGATAACACCAAAGGTTCGGTTCGCACCTTGCACCTGCAAAGCGGCGGTACCATCAAGGAAGAATTGAAATCCTACGAAGACGCCAAAATGGCCTACAAGTACAAAATCATCGACATGAGCTCGACCGGCACCATCAAACACGCCGGCCAAGACGAGCCGCTGCCGGTGCTGCCGGTCGGCAACTACGCCGCCGAGCTGTCGGTGGCCGATAAAGGCGGCAAGGCTGAAATCGAGTGGGTGGCTACCTACTACCGCGCCTACGTCAACAACAATCCGCCGGCCGAATTGAACGAAGAAGCCGCCGACAAAGCGGTCACCGAAGTCCTGACCACCGGTCTGGAAAACGTTTCGCGCAAACTGACCGGCCACGCCGGCAAGGTCGAAATCGAGATGAAACGCTAAGTTCTTCTCCCAGGATAGAGACGCGCGCTAGCGTCTCTATCGCCTCGGCCGACTCTCGTTCGGTCCATCCGCCGCATTCTCGCCACCATGACTGATTTCCGCAAACCCGTATTGATCGCCATGCTAACGCTCGGCGCTTGGCAAGTCTGGGCCGCGCCGGCCGCGTTCATCACCAATCAACTCGACAATTCGGTGTCGGTGATCGATACCGAGCAGCAGAGCGTCGTCGCCACGGTCAAGGTGGAAGGCAAGCCGGCCGGCGTCGCGGTGAACTCGGCATTGAAGCAGATTTACATCAGCACGCCGGAAGGCGGCGGTTTCGCGGTGCTGGATAGCGAGCGGCTCAAAGTGTTAAGAACCGTGAAAGTCGGCGGCGCTTCGCTGGGTATTACGGCCGACCGCAAGGGCGAACTGGTGTTCGTGGCCGATTGGTACGAGAACTCGGTCGCGGCCTTCGATGCCAAGACCTTCGCGAAGATCAAGACCATTACGGTCGGCAAATCGCCGTCGGGCATGACGGTTAGTCCCGATAACCGTTGGCTGTACGTCGCCAACCGGATCGACGATTCGATTTCTCAAATCGATCTGGTCAAATTGGCGATTCGCAACACCACCAAGGTCGGCGAGCATCCGTTCGGCATCGCGGTGGACGGCAAGGGCAAGCGCCTGTATTCGGCCAATGTCGAGAGCGACGACGTTAGCGTGCTGGACGCCCACAATTTAAAGCGGCTGGCGACGATCAAGGTGGGCTCCCGGCCTTACGCGGTGGCGCTGGCCTTGAACGACAGCCTGCTGTTTGTGACCAATCAGGATGACGGCACGGTCACCGCGGTCGATACCGCGACCTTGAAGCCGGTCGCGGTGATCCCGGTCGGCGACAAACCCGAGGGCATCAGCACCCATCCCAACGATAACCACGTCTACGTTGCCAATTGGTTCGACAACAATGTGTCGGTCATCGACGCCAAGACCTTGAAAGTGGTCAATACCATCGGCACCGGGGAGGGTAGTCGGGCCTTCGGCGAGTTCTTCAGCCGCTGAGCGTCGTATTTCGCGGCCGCTGTGCTAGACTGCGCGCCGCTTAAACCATTTTTGAGAAGGCTATGGCTGAAAACGTTGAAGATTTGACCATCCGTTACGAAGACGGCGGCGTCGAAACCGTGAAGGAATTGGATAAAAAAATATTGAGTAAGGGCGCCTGGGCGACGGTGATCTACCGCTACCAGGATTGGGAGCCGGCCAAAAATCAATATAGCGGGGACCGCTTCAGCATCCGCCGCTATCAAAAGCGCAACGGCGAATATCAGCAAAAGTCCAAATTCAACATTTCCAGCGAAAAACAGGCCTTGGAATTGATCGAAGCCTTGCAAGGCTGGTTGAAACCCTAAGCGGTTTTGGCGCCAGGCTGTATCGCTCTGGCGGTAAAGGCGCCGACGGTTTATTGCCGGTGGCGCCGCATGTTTTTTCAGACGCCTTTCTGTTGCCGCGCGTCGAGCCGTCCGCGTTCTTGGCAAACGTTTAGTGAAAATCCCGCGATTTGGCCGCTAGTGCGCTGATCCAGTCGCTCCAATCTTCCAATTTGCCGGCGATCAAATGCAGCACGCCGTCCTGCTGCTGGACGATGCCGGACACGCCGAGCAAGCGCGCCTTCAGCAAGGGCTTGCGCTGGGCTAGCGCGGTTTTCGGCCAGACGATCAAGTTGACTTGACCGGTTTCGTCTTCCAGGGTCACGAAGGTTACGCCGGCGGCGGTCATCGGCCGTTGCCGGCAAATCACCAGGCCGGCGACCTGGGCGATGCTGCCGTTGCGGCGTTGCCAAAGGCTTTGCGCGGTAATGATACCCTTGGCCTGCAGCCTTTGGCGCAACAAGGCCAGCGGGTGCTCGCGCAGCGTCAGGCCGACGCTGGCGTAGTCGGCGACGGTGTCCTGCACCGGCTGCGGGGTTTTCAGCAACGGCGTGGCTTCGGCGACGCGCGGCACGCCGAACACCGGCAACGCCGCCTCGATGCCGCCCGCCGCCCAAAAAGCCTGATGGCGATTCCCGGCCAGCGCCTTCAGCGCGTCGGCGGCGGCTAGCGCTTCCAGGTCGCGTTTGTCGAGCTTGGCGCGTTCGGCCAGATCGGCGACCGAGTCGAAGGCGCGTTCGGCGCGGGCCGCGGCTATCCGCGCAGCGACACCGGCCGACAAACCCTTGACTTGATTCAAGCCCAGCCTTAACCCGGGCGGCCGAACATCGTGCTCCAAACCGCAATCCCAATCGCTATGCCGCACATCGACGGCCCGCACCTCGACACCGTGGCGGCGGGCGTCCTGCACCAGTTGCGCCGGCGCGTAAAAACCCATCGGCTGGCTGTTGAGCAAGGCGCAGCAAAACGCCGCCGGATGGTGGCATTTCAGCCAGGCCGACACGTAGGCCAGCAAGGCGAAGCTGGCCGAATGGGATTCCGGGAAGCCGTAATCGCCGAAGCCTCTAATCTGTTGAAAGATGCGCTGGGCGAAGTCGTCGCGGTAGCCGCGCGCGCGCATGCCGGCCAGCAGTTTTTGCTCGAAGGGTTCCAGGCCGCCCTTGCGCTTCCAGGCCGCCATCGCCCGCCGCAGTTCGTCAGCCTCGCCGGGGGTAAAGCCGGCGGCGACCATCGCGATTTGCATCACCTGTTCCTGAAAAATCGGGATGCCCAGTGTGCGCTCCAGCACTTGTTGGACTTCCGGGCTGGGGTAGTCGATGGCTTCCAGGCCGTTGCGGCGCGCCAGATACGGATGGACCATTTCGCCCTGGATCGGGCCGGGGCGGACGATGGCGATTTCGATGACTAAGTCGTAGTAATTGGCCGGCTTCAGGCGCGGCAGCATGCTCATCTGCGCCCGCGACTCGACCTGGAACACGCCGATGCTGTCGGCTTGTTGCAGCATCGCGTACACGGCCGGGTCCTCGGCGGGAATGCCGGCCAAGGTCCAGGCGTGGCCGGTGTATTCACTCAGATAAGCCAGTGTCTTGCGGATCGCGCTGAGCATGCCCAGCGCCAGCACGTCCACTTTCAGCAAGCCCATCGCTTCCAGATCGTCTTTTTCCCACTGAATGACGGTCCGGTCGGCCATGGCCGCGTTTTCGACCGGCACCAGCCGGGTCAGTTCGTCGCGGGCGATCACGAAGCCGCCGACGTGCTGCGACAAATGCCTCGGGAAACCTCGGATTTGCTCAACCAGGGCGCTCAACTGCCGGATCACCGGGCTGTCCGGGTCGAAGCCGCTGTCGCGCAAGGCTTCCGGCATCAGTTTATAGCCATCCCAGCGGTCGACGTTGCCGGCCAGCCGGTCGAGCTGGCCGGCGTTCAAACCCAGCGCCTTGCCGACGTCGCGCACCGCGCTACGGCTGCGGTAGGTAATCACCGTCGCGGCCAGCGCGGCGCGCTGGCGGCCGTATTTGCGGTAGATGTATTGGATGACTTCCTCGCGGCGTTCGTGCTCGAAATCAACATCAATGTCCGGCGGCTCGTTGCGCTCGCGCGATAAAAAGCGTTCGAACAGAAGATTCATGCGTCCCGGATCGACCTCGGTAATCCCCAGGCAATAACACACCGCCGAATTGGCCGCCGAGCCGCGGCCTTGACACAGAATATTCCGGCTTTTGGCGAAGGCGACGATGTCGTGGACAGTCAAAAAGTAGGGCTCGTAGGCGAGATCGGCGATTAAGGCCAACTCGTGTTCGACTTGATGTCTGACCTTGGCCGGCTCGCCGTTCGGCCAGCGTCGTTGCAAGCCGGTTTCGGTCAACTGCCGCAGCCACGAGGCCGGCGTGTGGCCGTCCGGCACCAGTTCGCGGGGGTATTCGTAGCGCAGCTCGTCCAGCGAGAAGCGGCAGCGCTTGGCGAGTTTGACGGTTTCATCCAGCCAGGCTTGCGGATAAATCTCGGCCAGTCGCTGCATCGGCCGCAGATGGCGTTCGCCGTTCGCAAACAACGCGTAGCCCAGTTCGGACAATGGCCGGCACAAGCGAATGGCAGTCAAGGTATCCTGTAAACATTGGCGGGAACGGCGGTGCATGTGCACGTCGTTGCAGGCGACGATGGCGATATTCAGTTGTTGGCCCAGGATTTCGGCGGCGGCGATCCAGTCTCGGTCGCGGCCGGATAGAAACAGCCCGGCGCCCAGCCAGAGATCGGCGCCGAACAGGTGTTGCAGCCAATGGCCGTCGGCGGCTTGCGGATTTGCCAAGTCCGGCAGCCAGATCGCCAGACACTGCGCCGGAAAGTGTTGCTGCAAATCGGCGCGGCTCAACCGGTAGCTGCCCTTATCGGCCTGGCGGCGGGCGATGCTGATCAGATGCGACAGGTTGCCGTAGCCGGTGCGGTCGGTCGCCAACAGCAGCAGTTTCAAGCCGTCGTCCAGCCGAAATTCGCTGCCGACGATCAAGTCGATATGGTGCTTTTTGGCGGCCAGATGGGCGCGGACGCTGCCGGCCAGCGAGCATTCGTCGGTCAAGGCCAGGGCGCGGTAACCCAGGCGGGCGGCTGCGGCGACCAATTCTTCCGGATGCGAGGCGCCGCGCAAAAAGCTGAAATTGGATAAACAATGCAGCTCGGCGAAGGCCGGCGTTTCAGCCGAACAAGCCATGGCAATACCAGCCGCCGCCCGGCTTCAGATCGCGGAACACCCACAATTTGCGGCCGGCGCGGTCGTGGGCGATGCGGTAGTCGCGGCGGACCGGCGCGCCGTCCCACCAGCCCGATGCGATGCGTTCGCCGTCCGCCGCGAAACGCAGCTCGGCCGGTTTCAGAGGCTTAGGGCTAGTCAACAGCCACAGCGGGCGCGGCGGCAGCGCGGTTGCCACGGCTTCTAAATCAAGACCTAGGCTGCCAGCCCGTTCCGGCCTATGCTCGGCGGCGGCAAGCGGATATTGCAAGGCTTGATGGCCGAGCCGGCTTTGCAACTGCTCCAGCGCGCTCTGCCAGTCCTGTTCGCGGGTTTCGTCGTCGAACAAGCTGAAGCTGCGCGGCTGAAACGGCACGATGGCTTCGCTGAGTAATTTGACCGCCAACACCGGCGCCGGCAGCGGCATGCGTTCCAGTTTTTCCCGCAGCAAGCGGCCGCAATGCAGTGGGTCGCGGCTGGCTTGGCGCAAGCTCAAATCGATAACGGTGGGCGGACGCCGGTAATGCAGCAGGCGCAGCTCGACGGCCTGAACGGCGGCGTCGCGGCGGCGCAGAAAATCGCCCAAATCGGCCAGCAACTGTTCGACGGCCGGGAAGAAATGCTCGAGTTTTTCCAGTTCGGCCGGCAGTTCGCGGCCGGCGGCGAAACGCGGCGGGCGGTGAAATTGCCGGGGCAGACGCGAGTCGTGGCCGGCCAGCGCGTCCAACCGCTTGATCAGTTCGGGGCCGTAACGCCGGGCCAGTCCATCGCGCGGCAAGCGCCAGACATCGGCCAGGGTTTGCGCGCCGGTGCGTGACAAACGCTGCAACACGTTGGCATTCAGGCCACTAGCCGCCAGCGGCAACGGCCCGAGCAGCGAACGCAACTTTTCCAGCTGCTGCACGACCGTTTCCAACCCCAACCGCGCCAGCACTTCGGCGGCGGCCGGCGACGGCGCCAAGGCCAGGCAGGCGGCATAGCCGGTGTTGGCTAGCGCTTGGCGCAGTTGTTCGCGCAACGAATCGACACCGCCGAACAAAGTCAGGCAGGCGCCGACTTCCAGCAGCAAGGCGTGCGGTCGGTCGTGGCTGACCCACGGGCTGAAAGTCAGCGCGGCGTCGGCCAGAAGCTCCAGTGCGATGTGTTCCAGTTGCGGGTCGCGGTGTTGGATGCGCAAGTTCGGACACAGCGCTAACGCGGCGGCCGGCGTCATGCCGCACTCGACGCCGGTTTGCCTGGCCGGTAGGGAAACCGCGTACAGCGTGGGCCGGCCTTTGACGCTTTCCTGCAATGCGCAAGCTTGGCTTAAATCCAGGCCGGCGGCGGTCAAGGCCAAGTCCGGGAAATAGGCGCACAGCCAAAGTTTGGGCCGGTGGACGGCGATAGCCGTTTCGGCCTGTGGAGGTGGCGACGGCCTGGGAGTAAGGGCGCGGGCGGTGGCGGCCATCACAACGCCAGCCATAGATTCAGTTGGCTCAGACTGCCGCGCGCCTTGCGTATCCGCAGTCGCAAACCGGCGTTTTCGCGCTGCAAGGTCATCTGTAATGCCGCATGGCCGGCTTGTGCGGCGTGGCCGACCGCAAACAGCACCGCCAGCGCGTTGCCGGCCTCGGCGGCTAATTGCAAGCGGCGGGTTTGGTGAGCGGCCAACGGTCGCTGGGGCCAAGCCAGGGCCATGCCGCAGCCACCGCTACGCAGCAGGACTTCCAAGGCCCACGGCAGATCGGCGGCTTCCGGGCAGGCAACGACCAGCAATTGCCCGAGATCGAGACCGGCTTGCTGCAAGCCCGGCGCGTAGGGTTGATAGGGCGGCGCCAGCCAGACGAGGCGCCGGCCTTGCCGGCTCAGCGCGGCCATCGCCGGCAACAACAGCGGCAGTTCGCCGATGCCGACGTTGGGCAATTCCAGGCTGATCAATGCCGCGCTCGGCCAGCCGCCGCCGGGCAGCAGCGCATCGAGTTCGGCAAAGCCGCTGGCGATGCCGCCGCTGGCCGAGTCGGTTTGCAAGCCGCGCCAGACTCCGTTTTGCTCGCGCAGCAGTTGTTCCAGCGCCGGCTTCATGGCAAATCGCGGCGGATTACGCCGACCACGATGCCTTCGATGGCGAGCGTTTCGCTTTGCAGGTCGATTTCCATCACCGCGAAGTCGGGATTGGCCGGTTCCAAAAAGGCTTTATTGTCGTCCAGGCGCAAACGTTTGACGGTGGCTTCGTCGCCGATGCGGGCGACGACGATTTGGCCGCTGTCGGCGTGCGACGTGCGGCGTACCGCCAGTAAATCGCCGTCCAGAATGCCGGCGTCGCGCATGCTCATGCCGTGTACCCGCAACAGGTAATCGGCGCGGCCGCGAAACAGTTCCGGACCGAGCCGGCAATAGTCTTCGATATGTTCCTCGGCCAGTATCGGTTTGCCGGCGGCGACCCGGCCGACCAGCGGCAAGCCGGTTTCGGTTGCCGGCTTCAGCAAGCGAATGCCGCGCGACGCCGACGGCACCAGTTCGATCGCGCCCTTGCGCGCCAGGGCCTGCAAGTGGCCGCGGATGCTGTTGGTCGAGCGCACGCCGAACGCGGCGGCAATCTCGGCGATGGTCGGCGGAAAGCCGTCCTCGCCGATACGGCGCTCGATGAAGTCGAGGATGGTTTGTTGGCGGTCGGTTAAGGATTTCATGCTGTTTTTATAGACACTGCTTTTATAAGCAGTATAGTGGTTTTTTATCAGCGGATTCAAGCCGGCTAAAGTCGAGCTGGTTTTGTCGATGTGTTTCGGCCGCCGGTTTTAAACTTAATATGGTTGGGGAAATAAGCGCTAAAGACTAAGCTTATGAAAACCGGCCCGTCGCCGTTATTTTTTCCAACCGTTTTATTGCATGTTTTGTCCGAATAGAAGCCAAAGAAGCCGTACCCTGTTAATGCTGCGCTATTTGGCGATTTTATTGGTCTTGCAAATTGGCGTCGCGTTGGCGCCGTTGCCGGACGGCTGGAAGGGAATCGCCAATTACGCGCCGCTGCACACGGTGTTGGAAACCTTGTCCATCGTCGTTTCGGCGCTGGTCTTCGCGGTCGGCTGGAGCGTTTACCAGCGCGAGCGCTCCGGCAATTTGATGTTGCTGGCCTGTTGTTTCGCCGGCGTCGCGCTGTTGGACCTGTTGCATACCTTGTCGTATCAGGGCATGCCCGATTTTGTGACGCCGAGCGATCCGCAAAAGGCGATCGATTTTTGGCTGGCGGCGCGCGGCTTGGCCGCGCTGGCTTTATGTTCGGTCACGGTACTGCCGAATTGGGACTTGCAACGAACCAACGGGCGTTGGTGGATGTTGGCCGGCGTGCTCGCCGCGGTGGCCGGCGCGGCCTGGGTGGTGGTGTTCCACGCCGCCTGGATACCGGACACCTTTGTGCCGGGCGTCGGCCTGACCGCGTTTAAGCGAATCAGCGAATACGCTTTGATAGCGGTTTATCTGGCGCTGGCTTTGGGTTTATACCTGCGCGGCCTGTATCCGCGGAGTTACGACGTGCTGGGTTTGGCTGGCGCGGCCATGGTGATGGCGCTCAGCGAAATTTTCTTCACGCTGTACGCCGACGTGACCGATGTCTTCAATTTATTTGGCCACCTCTATAAAGCCGTCGCCTACGGCATGATTTATCGCGCGGTTTTCATGAATTGCGTTGAAATTCCCTACGATCGCCTTTATCAGTCCAAGCAAGCCCTGGCGGCTAGCGAGGCCAAGTTTCACGCCATCATCGATGCATCGCCGATCGCGTATTTGTTGTACGACGGCCGGAGCCACGTCCCTTACTTGAATCCGGCTTTTGTCGAAACCTTCGGGTATAACCGGACCGATTTGCCGGAATGGGACGATTGGTGGCGGAAGGCGTTTCCGGATGCAGAATACCGGCGGACGGTCCGGTGCGATTGGGAAGAGCGCGCGCGGTCGGTTCTGAACGGCGGTCACGGATTTCCGTCGATGGAGTTGGATGTCGTCTGCAAAAACGGCGATAAAAAAATCGTGTTAGTCAATTTGGTGGCATTAAGCGCGGATTTGGCCGGCCATCAGGTCGTCATATTGTCCGACATCACCGAGCGGATGCGGGCGCTCGACGTGATCTGGAAACAAGCTCATTTGGACCCGTTGACCGAATTGCCCAACCGCAGTCTGTTTTTGAGCAAATTGGCGCAGGAGTCGGCGGCGGCCGCTAAATCGGGTTTGCGGATGGCCTTGCTGTTTATCGATTTGGACCGGTTTAAGGACGTCAACGACACGCTGGGACATTTCATGGGCGACATTTTGTTGCGGGAAGCCGCGCAACGCCTGCGCCGAGCCTTGCCCGAGGCATTAACCCTATCCCGGCTCGGCGGCGACGAATTTACCGTGATCGTTGGCGATTTACAGGATAAAAGCGAGGTCGAGGCTATCGCCGGAATCGTGTTGCGCGGTTTGGCCGAGCCGTTTCGCTTGGGCGACGACACCGTATATTTATCGGCCAGCATCGGTATCGCATTCTATCCGGACGATGCCAGACAAAGCGACCAGCTATTGAAGAATGCCGACCAGGCGCTTTACGAAGCCAAAAAACGCGGCCGAGACCGTTTCAGTTATTTCACCAGCGAGCTGCAGCAGCGCGCCCAGATCCGTCTGCGGTTATTAAGCGAATTGCACGCGGCGTTGCGGAAGAATCAATTCGAGGTTTACTACCAGCCTATCGTCGATATGGCGACGTTGAAAGTCGTCAAGGCCGAAGCGTTGCTGCGTTGGCGCCATCCGGCGCTGGGAATGGTCAGCCCGGCCGAATTTATTCCGCTAGCCGAGGAAACCGGCTTGATCGTGGATATTGGAGAATGGGTGTTCGACACCGTGTTGCAACAAGCGGCGATCTGGCGAAGGCTTTACGATCCCGAGTTTCAAGTCAGCATCAACAAATCGCCGGTTCAGTTTCTCAGCGCCCGCTACGATTACAAGCGTTGGCCGGAAGATTTAGCGCGGATGGGTATCAGCGGCGCGGCGATGGTCGTCGAAATCACCGAGGGTTTGCTGCTCGATGCCAACGATATCGTTCGCGAACAGTTGCAAGCGTTTCATGCCGCCGGCATTCAGGTGGCCTTGGACGATTTCGGTACCGGCTATTCGTCGCTGACTTATTTGAAGAAATTCGACATCGACTATATCAAGATCGACCAAGCCTTCGTCCAAAACTTGCCCGTGAACGCCAGCGATATGGCGGTTTGCGAGGCCATCGTCGCGATGGCGCATAAACTGGGGATTTTGGTGGTCGCCGAGGGCATAGAAACCGAGGAACAACTGTCGCTGTTGCAAAAAATCGCTTGCGATTTCGGCCAGGGTTACCATTTCGCCAAACCGATGCCGGCCGACGATCTGACAGCCTTATTCAAAGCGACTTTGGCTGGCCGCGCGGCGCGAGAGGTGCCCTCGCATCAGGGTTTGTAAGCGGCGGCAACGCAAATCGGCATGATGCGACGCTCGCCTAACTTGCCGGGTCCGGTTCAACGGGGCGGACATGGCGGCTGACGCGATTGCGGCCGTTGGCCTTGGACGCGTACAGCGCGCTGTCGGCGGCCTCGATCAATTCGGTGCCGGATAGGGCGTCGTCCGGGTAGCTGGCAACGCCGAACGAGGCGGTCAGCGAAATCGGCGTGCTTTTCCAGGCTACCCGTTGTTCGGCCAGCGATTGCCTCAGGCATTCGGCGCGCTGGCAGGCTACTTCGATGGGCGTGTCCGGCATCAACAGTAAGAATTCTTCGCCGCCGTAACGGCAAACGATGTCGCTGGCCCTGGCATGTTGCCGCATCAGATCAGCCAGATGCGTCAACGCGGCGTCACCGCCCAGATGACCGTAACGATCGTTGACCGATTTGAAAAAATCCAGATCGGCAATCACCGCGCTGATCGGATAGCCGTGCCGGGCGGCCCGCGCGATTTCCCGGTCCAGGTTTTCGGCTAAAAACAAACGGTTGTAAAGCCCGGTCAGACCATCGTGCAAGGCTTGGTCGCGGAGCCGGGTCTGCAAGGCCTCGATTTCCCGTTCCGCCGCGAGCCGCTCGGTAATATCGGCCCAAACCCCGATCAGCGCCGGGCGGCCGCCGATGTCCAACGGTGCCTTCCCCGACACTTCGACAGTGATGATTTCGCCATCCTTGCGCCGCGCGCGCGTGGTAAAGGTAATTTGCTGAAACTCGCCGGCCAGCGCGCGGCGGATCACGTCCAAAACCAGCGGCAAATCGTCCGCCGGGGTAATGTCGGCCGGACCCAGTTCCAGGATTTCCTCGACGCTGTAGCCCAGAATTTCGGCGAATTTCGGGTTGGCGTAGTGAAAGCGTTGGTCGATCGTCATCGAAATGCCGACCAGGGATTGGTCGAGAACGCAGTGAAATTTTTGCTCCGCTTCGCTCAGCGCCCGGTTGACGGCTCGATTTTCCGCCAACGCCGCTTCCAGTTCCTGAGTGCGGCGATGCACTAGGTCTTCCAGCATCACCGTGGCTTGGACTTGGTCGAAGTAGGAGCTGCCCAAATCGCCGCTATGTTCGACCCGGTCCATCAGGACCTGGACGACCTTGTTCAAGCGGGCGATTTCGGCCTGCAGGGCGGCGAGGCTGGGACTGGTGCTGGAATCATTCATCTGCGGATGCCGTTGCCGGGGCGCCGATCCCGACGGCCGCGAAGGTTTGGTTGATGTGGATGCCGCGAAATTGTTCGCCGTAGGTGTGAAAGCCGACTACGCGGTTGTCGAGCATCAAGCGGCTTAGCTCCGAAAGTTGGCCGGCGGCAGCGGCTTCCAGTTTTCGCAGGACGCAATCGCAGCCTAGCGTGACCAGCGGCTGGCCGATGGTTTGCCGAACCCGGTCGAATGCCTCGGACAGATTCGCCAGCATGGCTTCGCCGTGAGCGATGCGCAATACCAGGCCTTCCTCGATCGCGCAGTAGAAGGTCAAACTGCCGTCCGGATTGGCGCGCTGCAAGCCGCGCACGTAATAGCTGC
>NZ_JBYMAP010000075.1:0-17756 GCF_057766305.1 Methylomonas sp. BG-2
ATTTCGGAACTGTGGTCATGCACTGGTTCTCTGGGAGCTTGGCCGAACTGAAGGCCGCCGCATCGCACGGGTGTTGGTTCAGTATCGGTCCGGCGATGTTTGAGTCTGCAAATGGTCGAGCTTTGGCAGCGGCGATGCCGCGCGACCGCGTTGTGCCTGAGAGCGATGGGCCTTTTGCGAAGGTCGCTGGCAAACCAATCATGCCTTGGAACGCCCTCCGAACCGCCGAAGGCCTAGGCCCGCTGTGGGGCCTTTCAAATGACGAGGCTGCTGAAGCTCTTGCCCGAAACGGATGCACACTCCTGCGCACAATGGACCGGGGCTAAGCACCCCTCTGCAGACCACCTCTCGCACCTGGCTTCTATTCGATTTCCTCCTAGACGAAGCCCCGACCTTCACTTCTGAGACGTCCAAAGTGCACCGAGCCGGCTGGAACGGCCACACAACCTGCAAGCGGACAGTCATGATCGTCTGCTCCTGGCCGTATCCTGACTCGCCAAGAGTTAGCCCCCCCAGAAACCAGAGCATGCTTAGCTACTAATTCTGGGGAGACGTGGGTTGTATCTCATTTAAAGCAGTCGTATCAATGTCGCCTCTTAGTTATCGATGGCGAATCCATTGTTCAACTTCGTTGATACATACGCCTGCCTTGGATACCGAGGAATAGTCCCGGCGCCATTAACTTTTCACAACAAGCCATGTTCAGCGAATGAATACACGGTTTCGCCGACGATGAAGTGATCCAGTACGCGAACGTCAATCAAGGCCAAGGCTTCTTTAAGTTTTGCTGTAATCACGCGATCGGCCTGACTAGGGTCGCTGATTCCGGACGGATGGTTATGCGCCATGATCAGAGCCGCGGCATTGTAGTGCATGGAGGCCTTGACAACTTCGCGCGGATACACGCTAGCGCCATCAATCGTCCCCCGGAATAATTCATCGCACGCGATGACGCGATGTTGATTGTCCAAGAACAGACACACAAATACTTCGTGCTCATACGGCGCCAATTTCAACTTGATACAGTCCTTCGCCTTGTCCGGACTGGTCAAGGCTTCGCCTCGACTGAACGTGCGGTTGTAGATCTGAATGGCCTCTAAGATGACATCCTGTTCATCGGCCATACGGTAACGATTATTGGTTCCTCGAATGAATAACATGGGCTTTCTCCCGTAATCTTAATAATTGGAGAAAGCCGTCCCCTTCCGGGGTGGACTTTCTCCGGAAGGGTTGTAAAAATATTCAAAGCCTCGTCAGCGATGTCTACCGACGTTGCCCGTCGGCAGAACACATTTCGCTAAAGAGGCTTAAGCTGACGCTATGTCTGCGTCAGGTGTTTTGGAATGCGTGCTTGTTAAGTGGTCGTTCGCCAGAAAACCCGCCAAAAGCCACGGGCTAAGGCAGCCGCAGCCATCGGTCCGATTGGTTTTGGCTACATTTCCGCAACGGTGACGACATCACCATCATTGCCGAGCACGATTTGAAAGGTCTTGGAAAACAGCGCCGGACAACTGCCAAATTTCGGCAGCAGTCGTTGCAATGCATCCGCCGGTTTATCCGCCGTGTTGGCCACCACGAAGTTATGAAAATCCCATTCATCGGCTTCCTTGGCGGATTCCATGAACGTATCCCATTCGTCGTAGTAGGACGATGCTTGGCAACCCACCAACCCGGATGATTCCCGACTGGGTACGATGAAGCAGTCCTGATCCTCGTCATAGACGGCATCGTTATCGATGTCGACAGACTCGCCATTCAGTGTTAACCGGTATTGTTCACAAAATACCGCCTGACCACTCACCCATTGCCCTGCAAAAAACGCGCGGTGCGTTTCGTTGACGATGTCCAGGGTGATGGCCGGTCCGTCCAAATCGACCAGGTACGAAAACAGCCAATGCCTGGCATCCAACCCCGGCCGAAACACCCGATAATCCCTGTGCCAAGCGAACATCCAGCGTAGCGCACCGACCTCATCGAGATCATCCAAGTCGGCAACTTTAACGAGGCCGTTTTCCACATCGCTTCGACTGACCGGTTGTGAAACCGTTGCCAAATTGACGCTGCTGCAACCTTCCCTGATCGGATAGTCCTGAATGATCGCCAATACCTGTTGGGGCAAGACCGGCACGTCATTCAGTAAATCCAGGCAGCGGTAAGTTTTCAGGGTGTTGTAGCCCTGTACAAACGCCACCGCCGACAGCTGGTTCTTGATCACTTCCAGGCGCTGCCTGGCTTCCCGTTGCAGAACGTGTTTAACCTCGGCAATCACCTGCGCTTCATCGATCAACTTATCCCGGTCCGGTAGCCGCGCGAAAAAGCGGCTGGAATCCAAGTGGATGACATGACCGGGGTCTCGTTCGTGATGACTGTGATAGACCGGTAAACCTTGCAGATACAGATGAAAATACTCCGATTGCTGCAACCAGTCTTCGCCCTGGGATAAACCATACAAATACAGCTCACCCAGTTCGGTCTCGATGAACGGTAATGTTGAATTGACCGCTCGCGGCCGATCCAGGCTGGCACCGTTAAAGCGCACGTCAATCGGAAATCCCCGTGCCAAACGACGCAACTGGGATTCAATCCGATCCGCTTCCGGTTTGAACTGGGTCAGCGTCAAACGCGTGATGCCTTTCCAGTCAACTGGCTCGATCGCAATCGGTTGGAAAGCCAATAGCTCAACCGTATCCACCGAAAATCGACCGCCTTTGCTGTCGACGCTGATGGCTTCGCAGGCAAAAATGGCTGACAAAAATCCAAGTCCAAACGGATGTTCCCGTTCGATGACCTCAACATCCCAGCCGGACTCTGCTACGGTGAGTAACGTTTTCAAACAGGCGATGCCGCAGCCATCGTCACACAACGTCAAGGTTCGAGCGTCTTCCGAATACTCGAAGCTGATGAACCTGGCGCCGGCGCGGCGGGCATTTTGCATCAACTCGCCCAGTACCGTGGTGGACTGGGTAAAGCTGAAGCGTAAGTTGTTGATCAATTTTTCGGGGTTTACCGATAATTGTGTGGTGTTCATGTGAGTTCCTCGAATAAAAAAGCCCCGAGGAAACGACACAGTCCAACCCCGACGGGGGAGAACGGATCATCTCCCCGAGGCGGGTAGTACTGGCTAGGCCAGTGGTTAAGTTAAGTCCCGGTCTAACACCGATTTACGATGCCATAGCCAGGTCTGTATCCAATGGTAGAGCCTCGGCCCATTCCAGCAAGCTGGATTCTTCGTTTTCCAAGACCGCATCGGGATCGATGCCTCGGCTGGCAAGTACCGTGCTCATCGCCTGGGTTAACAGGCGATGGCCTTTTTCCCGTTCCGACTCGCCGCCGTGCTTGATCGCCCAAAAGGGATCGAAATGGACATGCCGGCTACTGCGTGGACACTGCTTGTTCACTTCGGTGTGAAACGCCCGATCTAAGTTCTCTGCCTGTTCGAACTGCTGCCAGAAACCTTGTCCAGCTTGGCTTTCCACCGGCGGTAACCAGCGGCGCTGGCGACCGACCCAACGGTTCATGCGGTCGATCAAGGTTTTGCTTTTCGGAAAAAAGTGGATGGTGCCAACGCCCGGATAATAGCGAACGTCAAAATAACTGCCGCCAATCCGCTTGCCGACACGAAGCGCGTGAAAATGCTGCCGGAACACCGACACCAAGCTCACTTCCGCTTCGGTCTTGCCATCGAGCAAGGCAAAAACCTTGTCGAAATCCGCTAACAGCCGTTCCGACTCCCAGTTCAGACTACTATGGTACGACTCAACTTTGTGCCCTGGTAGAACGAAACGCGTGGTCTTGATCCGCATGCCCAAGGTGCGATGTTTATCATTGGATTTCCAGCCCATGTAGAACACCGCGTTATCGCTGACATAGCGGGTGATCAGATCAAACACATCGCACACCATGCTCAGTTGAATTTCACCTTGCTGATCGATGATGCCTTGCAGAAAGCCATAGATATTCGGCACGGTAAATTCCAAGGACTTCACCGCTTCAAAATCCGACTCCAAGCGTTTCTGCGCCGTCGATGACAAGCGCGAGGTGACCTGTGTCGAGCGTAAGATGCTGGCCCAGGCCCGATTCTTCAGATCATGATAGCGTTTGAACAGCGTCCGCTTCACCGCATCCGATGACGAGTCGTCTTCACTGCTGATACCACCACCGCTCAGTTCGCCGAGGGTTTTGCCCAGCATGGTTCGATACCGGCTGGCACGGGCTTCACTGACCACGGCCTGTCGCGCGGCTTCGACGGCGGCATTGAACATCAACACCGCGTTATCGATAAAGGCATTCGGCAAGGCCAACTCATGGGGCAGTTGAAACTCGCCCGCTAAATCGTCGGCCTCCCGACGATCCTGGCGCAAATCGTCCAGAATACTGCCGAGGATGTCCTGTTCGAACCTCGAAGTTTTTTTCAACCAGACCAGGGCCACGTCGACCGGCGTTTTGCGTTCGGCATCCTCGCCGGCGAACATTTCCGATAAAAACTCGACCTCGCCGTGCTGCTCGATCAACCGTACTAACAGCTGGCGTTCTTTCGAAAACGGATTGCGCACGGTTTCGGCATTGAGAATGGCGACGATTTCACCGTCGAATAAAATCTCCCAAGCCTTCAACACGTGTTTGGCGCCTTCGGCAAACGGCGGATTCATGATGATGTGAGAATAGACACTGCCGCTTTGAAACTGCAGAAAATCCATCCCCACCACCGCATAGCCTTCATCGCGCAGAACCGCGTGTTTGCGGATATCGATTTCAATGCAATCGATCGGCAAACGTTTACCGTACTGGTATGGCCCTGGACGCAGCAAATGTCCTTCGCCTGCTGAAGGCTCCAATACCCGCGCGAATTGCTGGTTCTTGAACATCGCCCAAGCTTTACGACTCAGTGCTTCTGGCGTGGGGTAGTATTGATAAGGGTCTGTCATGGTATTCTCCAAAGAATCCCCTGGCGACCGATTTATCCCTGGCGGGATAGAATCATCCCGCAGGGGTAGTGTGAAAATCTCGGCTTAACCGAGTGTCGAAATCAAACGGCGCGTCAGATCAACGCGAACCGCTTACCTTGAATGAAGTCCTGGTACTGCCAGGCTTCGGTTTTTACTTTGAACCGGGCATGCACGCTGCCGTCGATCCTGATTTCCCAGAGCAAGCGTTTAAGCTCACCTCTCACCAGTTCCACCTCGCCGACGCGAAAGTCTTCGTGTTGGTAAAGCACCTGGCGGGGACTGTCGACACGGACTATGCAGTGATCCAGTAATGCCGGACCGCCGATATCACCGGGTTCGATCAACAACGGCACTTTGATCGTGCCGGTCGAGCGGCCAATCCAGCCGATGACATCATGTTCATCGAGCCAGGACTGACCGGTTGTTGGATCGCCGTAATACAGCCGAATTTTGCGCCGGCTATGCCGAAGCTGTTCCAACAGCTCGACCACCGATTCCGGTGTGTCGGCGTGATAACAGGTGCCGGAGGCCAAACGCTGATAGTGGATGCAATGACCCGTGCTGAAGGTGTGTTCAAAGATTTGATTCATGATGTTGTCCTCAATGAAAAAACGGAAACATCACGATTCCCCAGCGGGAATAAGACATTCCCGTTTGGGTGGATAAAAATGAGTACCGAATCGGATGATTTGGCTAACTCAGATTTGTAAAAATTGCGTGCTTAAAATTTCAGTGCGCAGTTTTCAGGATTGGATGTCCAGTGCAGGTTTTCCCAAGGCTTGTAATGCCAGAGGGATTAACTGATCCAAATCCTCCCAATCGATACTGCCGCCGTTGGCTTCGCCTTGTTGATAGGCTTCAACCAATCCCCGGCAAACCCGCATGGCGGCTTGTTCCTGCTTCAATTGCCGTACCGAATGATCCGGGTCTGGCAACTGTGCAACGGCCACGCATTCCCAGGCTAGGCTTTCATCGCCCGACTCAAGGTACTCATCGGACAATGACGGCATGGCGGCGGTGTCATCCCAAATCGTGGCATCGTTGAATGCCTGTTCGGCAATCTGTTGCGCCGATTCGGGACTGTCCGCGGTGATACCCACCGACACCCGGTGCACGTAGTCGATTTCGTAAGAAACCACGAAGAACCGATTTACCCCCGTCGCCGTGACATTCGTTGAGTCGGGCTCTTCACCTGGCAATTCGGTTTCCGCCGATTCACCCGCGATCAATGCGCTTTCATAAGGCTCGATTTCCTTGTTGCAATCAGGGCACCGATCGTTACAGCCGCAATCCCAACCATCCTCCCATTCGGTTTGGCAGTAAGGGCAGCGGTACTGATTCAGATAGCGGACCGCGCTGATTTCGGCAGGGGTTGTGCCAGCGCTGGGTTGGTTGATTGTATTCATGGTCATGTCCTCCAAAAATTGCAGGAACGACCACCTGGCAGGATGGTGTTCCTGCTGGGATAAAACGCTGATTAAAGCCGAAATTCGGCTCGCACAGCGGGGTTGAATTCGCGCAAAATTCGGTATATGGTGACTAAAACTCACTAAAAAGCAGAGAAATAGCCATGTTTGACGATATTTTGCGTATTTTTGATTTCCTCAGTCCTAAGCAGACAGAAGAGAAGTATCCAAGTCGAAAACCGATGGCGATTCCGTTGGAGTGCAACGATCAATCCACCCCAATCTGCAAAAAATTATTTGCTGATTTGGACGCCGCCGAAGCGGAAGTCTTGAACGATATTGACGATCCAGAAATCGCTTGGACACTATTAAGTCGTATTCGCCAACTCAGGCGAGAGAGCCAACACGATCTTTCGGCTTTGTTGCCATCAGATTTATTGCGGACTCAATTTGACCAACCCATCAACAGAAGCCCCGTCCGTATCGTCAAAACACAAACGGGTACTCAGTGGTCGGTTTTCAATGGCGGGCAAGCTCATTAGCCTCAATCACCAGGCCATTGCCAGACTTGAGAGCAGTCCTTAATTGACGCACAGGATGGGATGATTTGGCTAAATCATCCTCCACCAGTGAAGCAGGTTTTTTCGAGCGTTTTGTCCGTTTACCGGCTTTCGGCACATCTAAAGCTGCTATTGGTCTGACTTTTTCCAATTCCAGTTGCAACTTGGCGATTTGAATATCGGCTTTGATCAGTTCCATGGTTTTGGTTTTTACCTGCAACTCCACGTCCAACCGATCAACTTGCCGATTGGAGCCTGAGTTGCGACTATGAATTTCCTGACGCACAGAATCCGACATAGCCAACCAATCCCTGTCCTCGCGGCTACGTGGCATGATGACCGGTAGCCGTTTACTTGCCAAACGCTGCGCACGATAGCGGTGCAACACTTGAGTCGAATTTTTCAACACACCCAGTAGTTGCAACGCCGTTGCCCAAATCACCCGCAAGGCGAGGATAAACATAGCCAGTAAGATGACGCCGAAAATAAAGTTCATTGAAGTTCTCCTTTGAAAATTTAAGAAAATACTTCGAATGAACAGCGCCCGGCCGGGCGATGGTCGCCCGAAGCGGGTTTTAGATTTGCAGTAGCGAATACCACTGCGCTTTACATCGGGCTTAACGCACCCGACACGATCACGGTTTAACGTGCTCGCCGCCTGAAGACGGAACGCCGACCGAAGTCGGATTCAGCATTCATCAAAGAACGCATGAAATGTCTGTTTGTCGAATGGGCTCAAGTAAGTGAGTGCATTCGACAAACGGCGGTTGCAATCAGTTACCCATAGCCACAATCCAAGGCAGTAAGCTAAGGATTGGGCTACGGATAATTGACTGGCCGATACTTACGCCGCCAACAACACCGCTTTCGAGAGTTCGAACAATTGCGCTCTTAGCTCCGATAGATCGTTAATAGTGATAGCAATCGGGAATAGATGGCTGACATCCAATCCCAAGCCAACACCGACGGTTTCAATGCCACTATCGCGACAACGCTGTAACAGTTCCAGCGTGCTCAATGTATCGTTGGGCTGACCATCGGTCATCACCATCAACACTTTGCGCGGTTCCCGGCATCGCAGCAGTGACGCCGCACCAAACCAAATAGCTTCAGTCATCGGCGTACTGCCGGTAGCGGCCAGCGAAAAGGCACCGGTTCGGGTATTGACGCGTTGACCATGCTCAAGCAGACGGAACACCGAGTCATCTTGATGGCCTGGAAACGCGGTCACTCCAGGATTAACCCCAGGAATGCTTTCAAAGGCCAACGCCAGCGCCAAGGTGGCTTCCAACGCAATCGGCATTCGCGATCCAATGGGCTGACCGTGGCTATCGGTGACCTGATAACCCATGCTTTCGGATTTATCGAGTAGCAAATGAATCGCCGTATTCGGTGCCGCTTTGGTCTCTTTGCGCTGAAACAGCTTGGTTTCACCGAGTGGTAAGCGGTGTAAACGCTTGCCATCCATCCGCCGTCCACGACAGGCATGTTGTGAGCGGTTGAGGGTTTGCGACTGCACCAGTCCTTGCAACGCGGCGCGGATTTTTCCTGATTCGCCTTGCACCTTGCGCAGTAAAAACGCACCGGCCTGATCGTCCATAGGTGGCTCGAGGCCACTGGGCATCAGCAATTCCGAACCATTTTCCGCCGCCAACGACAATGCCGATTTCAATGACTCGAATAAATCCTGCTCAATGTCACTGTCACCAGCGGACAACAGGGTTTGCAACACGCCCATCGGATCGGCAATCTCCGCGTTATTTTCATTTTCACCTTGCGGGTTGGATGAAGAACTGTCGGATGGCGTTGCCGGTTCATCGTCAGAATCTTCCGGATCCGACGTATCATTACCCCCTGGTTTAGACGATGATTCGTCATCAGTATCGTTGGGCAATCGTTCATCGGCTTCCACGTCATCCGAGGAATCCGGGCCGTCCGTATTATTAGAACTGGCTGGTTCAGCATCCTGATCGGTATCATCCGGTTCAGGCGACGTTTCCTCATCTGCCGATTTCTGGGCCTGATTACGCTGTCGTTGTTGTTCGAATTCCTGCTCAATCATGGTCAGGATGCGATCAGTCAACTGCAGACAATCGGATTCCGATTGCAAACCCTGCGGCACTTCTGACAGCAAGCCTTTCAGGCGCGTTACCGCACCTTTCGGAAATTTCGCTTTCAATGCCGCTTCAGTTTGCTCGACCAATGGCAATAACGCCGATTGACCCAACACCCTGGCTCGCAGACTTTTCAAGACATAGCTGTACAGAATATTGGCCGGATGATCATCAATGCTGTTGGCCACAAAGTCGCCTTTAGCAATCATCTTTTCAATCACCGTGCGTATTGTCAGCCGCGTGCCTGGAAAGTCCTTGGCCAGTTCGTGCTCGATGCGGACATCTTCGATGGCACCGCATAAGCGCCTGCGTAATACCGAATGCCCAAAGCGCAGCGTAAAATCCGAATAACGAATATGCGCCGCCTCGTGGGCCAACAGTCCCCAGGCGTAATCCTGATAATCCGCATCGTCGCCCTCATAGGCTGGCAGCCAAATGGTTTGGCCATCGGTTTCGGCTTTATCACCGCCGACACTGACTTTGACGCCAAAGCGATTGCCAATGGCCGCCGCGACGATGGGAAATGCGTTGTGTAAGGTTCTATTTTTCATGGTGTGCTCCAAAAATTGGGGCAAACCACGGCCCCAGCGGGACATGAATTTGCCCCAGTGGGTGAAGTGTTAAATGGCGTAGGATCAGAACCAGTAATCCTGGTCGGAATCGTCCGCCTCCTCATCGTCTCCTGCCGTCACCGTTGCCGGTTCCGCTGTGTTTTCCGAGTGTTCGTATTTAGCCGCATCGCTATCGGTTTCCAAATTGGATTGACTTTTATCCAGCAAAACCTCCAACGCCCAGTTATCGGATGCCGATTCCACTTCGAGCTCATCGTCAAAGATGCCATCAAACAGATCGGTAAAATCAGGGCTGTCTGCAGCGCTCTCAGCGATGACGGGTGTCGGCTCTGTTGGTACGACGAGTACTGCTGGTGGCTTGGACTCCGCGTATTCGATGACTTCTTCAGTCTCATCAACAACTGGCAATTGAGTCGCCAACAAGCCTTCACCGTGCCGCCGGGTTTTATCCGGATCGGACAACAGCATCGCCGTGGCCAAAATCTCCTGCAAAATGCTGCCTTCAATTGCACCTTTGTTGGGAATTCTCGCCAGAAGATCGTCAATGGTGCTGACGACCGGAGCGACCCGATGATCCAGAAAACCTAGCCCATCGAGCTTGTCTCGCATCCGGCGAATCGGCCGTAACGCATTCCGCGTCACTTGCTCCTTGCCAAGCAACGATTGCTCGATGAGTTGATTGGCTTCCACGGAGATTTCGTAGAACATCTGCTCACTGAGTGAACCGATTTTGCTGTCGAGACGCGCGACATCTGCTGGCGGTAAGCTTTCGGGTAACCCGACACTGACCACCAGAAAATCAAACGACAACCGCGTCGAGACAAACTCCACCGAATCCACAGCTTGTTCGATGATGTCGGCAAACTCCGGATGGCGAACCACCCAATCCGTCACCGCCGCATCGTAACCGGCAATAAACTCTGTTTTAGCCGCTGCAAAATCCAGGGCGATGCGCTCGAGTTCAGCGGTAATACTGACTGCGGACTCAACCGGCACGGCAAAGCCACCCAGAAAGCGGGTGCCGACGCGTAAACAAATGCGTTCGGCTTCCTTCTTCAGACGGTTGAACACCGTCAGCTTATCGGGATCGAGCAAACGTTTGGAACCCAGGCTGGCTAAATCCTCCGGCGGCAATTTGCTACCATCGGCCAAAACTAGGTCCTCTTTTTTCAGTTTCTTGCGGGCGCCGTAGATATTGGCTTCGACTTTCACCAAGACCACGCGGTCCAAGATAATTTGCGTTTCATGAGACATGGGAACCTCCTAAAAAGTAGAGGGCACACCCATCCCCGCGGGGCCGATGTGCCCCTGTCGGGTTAAATGAAAATAACAAACCGGTTAAAACCAGCAGTCGTCCGTGTCGGACATGGCCGCTGCCAGATTTAATCGGGGTTTGAGCAGACCTAGCACTTCTGCGGTGTCCCGGATGCTGTCAAGATCAGTGCCGAAAAAAGCCAGCACGTCCTGTTCAACTTTCAGATCGACCGAGAGGTCTCGGGCAGTTTCGGTGGCAATATCAATCGCCACGCCTTTAAAGCCTTTTGTTTTCAGTGCCAGTAAATACAGCCACGGCAAAACACCATGGGCTGATTTGATCTGACCACTGAGTTCAAAGGTTTCGGCATTGAGGGTGGCATCAATGAATTGTTGCCAGCCATTCCATTCCTGTTCAGGTGTAGCATTACAATTCGACATGGATTGGATAACCCCGATCAGTCGCCTGACCTCGATACCCAAGTCCACTCGGACAGCTCGCTTTGCATGGCAATTAATGGTCCAATACAAGGACTCGACTGGCTGTGCCGGCACAGACACGGGATTTTCATCAGATTCAGGCCATTGTGATGATGTAGCCGAAGTCTTACCCGGAAACACCACATTGCCGTTCACATCAATATCCACCTCGCCGACCAACACATAGCCTTTGGCCTGTTTTTGCTTTTCGATGTCATGCTGCTTAACGCCGTATCGGTTGCTAACGCCCGGCAAAGTATCTGCCGTTTTCCCCCAACGCGTCGTAATCGAACCATCCGAATTACTCCTGACTGCCCAGTCCTTGGAGCTGCCGTCAGTATTACGATGACGATATAAATTCCAGGCTGCCATGCTTAAACCGTCCAGTCATCGCCAAACACATCTTTGGCAATGCGATGAATCGCTTCGCGTTCGGCGGGTTCAGCTCGAAAGGTCAAAGCCCTGTCCAAGGAATACGCCAAGGCATTAGGCGCACTTTTGAAGGTCGCCACCAATGTTGCCCAGCGCATCAAACCACGGGTCGATAAGGTCACCGACAACATGCCGCCGCCATCCGTGCCGCCGATGAAGACTTTACGAATCTGATTGGCGACTTTGATCATGCTTTCGCGCACCGTTTCCGGCATGGTTGGCACCACGTCGGCCAGCAGCTTCATTTCGTCTTCCGGTTCGGGGTAACCGACTTCCATCAAACGAAACCGATCCAAAAACGCCAAGTTTTGCCGCAACACCCCTTGGTACAAGCCCGATTGATCACCCGATCCGGCACTATTGCCGGTGGCGACCAAGCGAAACTTGGAATGCGGAGTAATCACATCGCCGGTTTGCGGAATTGTTAGAGGTTTCCCTTCGACGATTTCATTCAAGCCGATTAACTCGGCCGGATCAATGGCATCGATTTCGTTGATCAACAGCACGTGTCCCAGGCGAACTGCCAAGGTCAATGGACCATCGATCCACTTCATCGCGCCGCCGTCGACCAGCATGTACTGGCCGAGCAGATCATTAAGTTCCAATCGACCGTGACCGGTGACCGAATGCACGCCCCAATTGAGACGCGCCGCAATTTGCTCCAACAGCGAGGTTTTTCCAGAACCGGTCGGACCGGTCAGGTATAAGCCATCGCCATTGTGTGCGCTTAAAAACGCCAACACATCGCGCAAGTGATCCTTACGAAACACATAGGGCTTTTGCGCCGGTACATAGGCGTTTTGCCCAGATTTAAAACCTTCGACTTTCATGGAGGCAGGGGCTGCAATGCCGAAGGTATCGGCAATCGAGTAGGATTGATACATGGTGAACTCCTCGAGGACTAGCCTCAAATGACAAGGGGCACACCGCCCCGAGGGGTGATGAGCCCCATCGGGTGATTAAAACCCTGGCAAACCAGGGTCGATAAAAAATTAACGTAACTGCATGACGCAGTACATCGCCCATTCGGCGCGGGCCAACAGCTCCCGATCCATCAAGCGCAGGATACGCTGAATGTCGCTTCTCAAACCGGGATCCGAAATTTGACGGTGCATCTCCAGCAGTAACCGCTTTTTGGCCTGGATGTCGTTGCTATGGGCAACGTTCAACCAGCCGTTCAAGGTTTTCCAAAAGTCGTGATTCATAGTGACCTCCTTCAATAGAAAAAAGGGGTCATCGAGTCCCGTGAGGGTGATGAACCCCAACGGGACGAACTAAACACACCAGGCTTGACGCACCTGGCACACGAAGCAAACGCTCATGCCGCTTAACAACGGAACGCCGGTCGAAACCGGATTCGGGATTCCACGAAGGGAATGCCTGAACGATGCGGGTTTTGGGTTGGACTTTTTTATAAGCCCAGCCTAAAACCGACACGCCTAAACTGAAGGATTCCATGAGATGTCCGGTGTCAACACTCTTAGCCGACCGTCTTCAATGAACATCCCGTAACCACTAGGGTTACAGGATGTCTTGAAACGAACCCTCAAAACCAAGAGTCCACACCCGCCAGGTCTTTCAAGGCTTGGGCATCGAACGGCACTTCGGCATGTTTGCCGTCGTCATCCCGGCAGGTCACACGAACGCGCGTGGCAGACGGTTTACGATAGCGTTCCAGTGCCGCAGCCTGAACATCCGGTTGCAAGGCTTGCAGTGCCGCCTTGTAATCAATAGCACCCTGGCTTTGAAAACGGCTGATGCGAAGACCGGAATGCTCCGCCGCCACATAATCACCCATTAGCAATACCAACGATTTTTCAATCGCCGCCTGATTAGCCTCCAAGGTGGCTAGCTCCGCTTTCAAATCCGTGATTTTCACGGCACGATTGCGATAACTCGCCGCCAGTTGTTGCCATTGCGCTTCCGCATCACCTTTGGGTAAGTACAAATCGCGTTCGGGATCCTTGTGTGGTTCCTTTTTCGATTTCACCGCCGACCAGAAGTCCATTGCTGACTCGACTAGGGCGGTGAGAAATCTCTCATCGCGCTGAATCTCGAATTCCACATCCTGGCCTTGGTGGTAGAAAAACAAAAAGCCGCGCTGCGCTTCGGATACCAGCAATTGCTGTTGCACCTGGCACCAATACAACTGATAGGCCTCGGACGCTTCCCGATTCAACAGCACATCCAAAAACGTGGTCTCGTGCGGACATTTGATTTCCACGGGCTCATTCGCGTCGGACAAGCCGTCGAACGAAGCCCGCATCAAGGGATACTGTTCCGACTCGCCGCACAGCGGCAATAACATCAGCTCGTGTTTATCCTCGAAGCGTTGCAAAGCCTCGGGCTCTTGCTGTATGCCAGCGCGGATCAACGGGTTGTTGTCCAGACTGGCTTCCAGCACCAGGCCGATTTTCTCGGCCCAGAGCCGCCACGGGGTTTTGTACGGCGAGCGGTTCATGACGATGGCAGCTTCGCTGGCACTCACGCCTAGCAATCGCCACCGCCGCCAGGCATCAGAACGTTGCGAAACGTCGACGACCTTCATCGCGAAAATCCGGTCAACTGTACCTGGCAGCCGAAGCGCACCGTCTCGATGCCGAGCTTGTGCAACTGGGTCTGGCAACGCCGGGCCCAATGGCCATCGCCGAACAGCAACAGCAGTTCGTCTTGCGCCGGCAGACACACACCGCCAAAACTCTCGGCCAGTGTCGTCAGCTCCGGCTGGCTCATGGTTTGCGGATTGGGTTCGTTGCCCTGGGGGCGCCAAAGGCGTTCCAGAAAGCCCCGGCCATGACGGCGTAACACGGTGGGTGAATCGTAACGTTGCCAGTCGGTATGACAGGGCACGCGGTTTAATGATTGATCGTTTGTGCTCATGACCTCTCCTGATAAAACAAGAGCGTCATGTCTTACCCCGTGGGCGAATCATGACGCCCTCGTGGGTGGTTAAAGAATTTGGGATTGCAGCGCTTCTACGCCGCGTGCCCAAGGGTTTGACGGGCCTGACTCATCGCCATGTCTTTCGCGGACAAGGGTGGCATGCCAGTGTTTTCGGTTTGTTCCAGGGCTTGTGTTGCCTTGGGTTCGACCTGCGATACCTTGTCCAACTCGGCCAACGCAAAGGTCAGGTCGATGCCTTTGAACTTCTGGTGGGCATAGTCGTAGGCTGCTTTCCAGGCACCTGCCGCCTTGGTACGACGTACCAATTCCGCGACGGCCTTTTGCACCTTGGGATGGATTTGCGACACGTCGATAACCTGATGCGTGTGCTCGGGTGATTCAGCAAACCGATCACCTGCATTGCCTTCCCATACGGTGGCTTCGCCATCAATGACGGTAGCGTCGGTGAGGTCGTCGAGCGTTTTGCCATCCATTTCCTCGGCGGCATAGCCGCATTCCTCAGGAAAGGCTGCGCGCAAGGACGCCGCTTTACCGCATTTGGCCAATTGCCCCTTGGGGCGTTTGATCCACATGGTGGTCGGCACTTGCGAGTTTTTACCACCGGCTGTGCTATAAGCCTCCAGCCAGTAAACCTCCTCGGTAAAGGCGCAGCGTTTGCCGCCGACGATCCGGTACACAGTAACCGCGACCCATTCTGGAAAGGTCACGGTGACACTGGATTCCTGCCATTGCTCGTTGTCGTCCTTGTAGCGACCGGTAAAGGTTTTGGTGATATCCGGTCCCCAGATGGGTCTGTCCATGCCGGCCCAAACACCAGTTCGGGATGCGGTAGTCTGAATTTCCATGATGGACGGCCAGACGGTTTCGACATTACGGCCTAAAGCGGCACTCCACATTGGCACGATATGCACCGGCTTTTTGAAGATGTCGAGCTTGCGAGCCTTGCAATAATCCAGCGCCATCAGGATGGCTTCCGAGGTTTTGGCGGCCGGAAAGGTGACTTCGGTCAATACTTTCCAGGACTGTTCTGACAGGCCGTAGCTTTGCTGAACAACAGCAGGCATCGGTAGGTCGCGGGTTTTGGGTAAGGTGTTGCGGTTGTTTTGGCTCATGGTGGGTCTCCTTTAATAAAAAAAGGGAACGCCATCGCCCGCCGGGGAATGGAGTTCCCCAGGGGGTTGAAATACCGAAACCGGAAACGGGTCGGCGGTGTAACCGTTAAACCAACGAACGCCGATAATCGGCGCGCCAGAGTTTAATGGATGGGCATATCGCTGTATTCATCATCCCAGTCGGCGTCCTCAGGGGCTGCTGTCGATAATGACGAACTGTTGGCGGCTGCCGGTGCGTTAGGGCGATCCAGCATCTGCAATTCAAAGGCGGCGATTTCGGTACGGTACCGCTTATCGTTCGCCTGGCCCCATTGCTGGGTGCGCAAACGGCCTTCGATGTAGATCTGGCTGCCTTTGTGTAAATACTGCTCGGCGGTATCGGCGAGTTTTTTGAAAAACACCACCCGATGCCATTCGGTCCGCTCCTGTTTGCCGTTTTTAGGATCGTTCCAGACTTCGCTGGTTGCCAAACGGACAGCGACGACTTTGCCGCCGTTGTTCGGCATGTAGCGAACGTCCGGATCGGCGCCGAGCCGGCCCAGCAAGATGGCTTTGTTCACGCCGCGATTGGCCATGATGACATTCCTCCTGTCGGCCGCGCCCGACTCAACAATGACAATACCCTGCGGCGCGGCGATGGGTATGCCGGAACGCCGAATCCCCGCGGGAATCGATACGCCCGGCAGGGTAAACACAATCAATAGTCACATCAGGCTTGACGCACCTGACACGCCGATGGAAATCCACCGTCGCCGCTTAAAAACGGAACGCCGACCGAAGTCGGATCAAGGTGATCATGAAAGACCAGCCGAGAAAGTTTGGGAAGAAGCGGAAGGCTGAAGGCCAGCCGTTTCTGTTGGCGGGTATTGAAGCAGAGATTTTTTGAAGTGTTCTTGCAGCTGATGACGAATTCGCCGTCGTCTGCGGAAAGGCCTTAAAGAATTTGGCATACGATCATGAACCATTCGTCCACATCAGGAAACGGTCATGTCCGAAGCAGCTCCACAGCCTAAACCATCCTCGCGTCGAGCCATCAGTCGTCCGATATTCGAGCGCACGTTTAGCATCAACAGCGAACAAGCCATTAGGGTGATTCGTGATAGCTATCATCGACTGATGGTTTCCTTGTATGCGATTGACGTGATCCTGCGCATCATCGGCAGAGAGGAAACGGTCGATGAAATCGAAAGCATTGTCAGTCAGATGATTACCGAATGCGCCGAGCAGCTGCAGCAGGAAAAACTACGGTTGGAAAAACTCAAGGCCGACAACGGCATTACTGAAACACCGACCTATACGCACCCCAGGGAATTTGTTGCCAAGATTGCCTCGCCGCAGACTGCGCAATTCGTCGAGTTGATTCGATTGCTGGATCAATTGATGATCGTGATGGACACATTGTGGCTGTGCCAGGTTATCTCCAACAAACATTGCATTGCCGCACGCCTAGAGTGGCAGCAACGGTTGCAACGGTTAGCCAATAAAATTGTGACGATGGAACGGCATGCGCATCGGGCGGCGTATGAGCAGGGGCATGGTGATGAAGTACGGTTAGCACGGCAAGAATCGGGTCTGCAACTAGAGCCGGAAACCCTTGCCGAAGGCGAATCCGTGACCGATTAAAGGAATTCATCGCAACACGCCGAGATGGATAGCACAAGATGACCACCAAACCGGTTTATCCGAACAGGAGCTTGGAACTTGGCACAATTCCTGGAATGAGAGAGTTGCGAAATTGCGCCAAGCCAACGAGATTCTGCACAAGGTGTCCGCTTCAGATGGTATTTTTCTTTCCGCTATCGGCACACCATTCAACCATTCCACTCTTGATCCAAAAATGACATCGGCAATCGTTAAGTTGGTTGATCGACGGCGTCACAGTTGGTCGGAGAAGCCAATCTAGTGATGTAAGCCAGCGTGGTCGGCGAGAAGGATTTAGTGATAATTGTAGTTTCTCACCACAGCCACCTGGGCAC
>NZ_JBYMAP010000076.1:0-17659 GCF_057766305.1 Methylomonas sp. BG-2
AAGCCGGTTGGCGACGGCTTTATCGGCCTGATCAAAATGCTGATCGCGCCGGTGGTGTTTTGCACCGTGGTGCTGGGCATTGCCGGGGCGGGCGACATGAAAAAGGCCGGGCGCGTCGGCTTTAAAGCGCTGGTGTATTTCGAAGTGGTATCGACCTTTGCGCTGGCCTTGGGTGTGATCGTGGCCAAAGGGTTGGCGCCGGGCAAGGGCTTTAACGTCGATCCGGCCAGCCTGGATACGCAAGCGGTGGCAGGGTTTGCCAAGCAGGCCAGCCAGCAAACCCTCGCCGAGTTTTTATTGCACGTCATTCCCAAAACCTTTACCGATGCCTTCACCGGCTCGGGTGATTTGCTGCAGGTGTTACTGGTCTCGGTGTTGTTTGGGTTGGCGTTGCAGAAACTGGGCGAGGCCGGGCATTTGGTGCATCGCTTTGTCGAGGAATGCGCCCACTTGTTCTTTACGATGATGAATGTGGTGATGAAGCTGGCGCCGATCGGCGCGGGCGCGGCGATGGCGTTTACCATCGGCAAATACGGCATCGACGCGCTGAAACCCCTGGCCGCATTGATGGGCGGTTTTTATCTGACCTGCGCGCTGTTTGTCGGGCTGGTGCTGGGCGGAATCGGCAAACTGGCCGGTTTCAATATCTTCAAGCTGCTGCGTTACCTCAAGGAAGAATTGCTGCTGGTGCTGGGGACCTCGTCGTCGGAATCGGCCTTGGTGCCGTTGATGAATAAACTGGAACGCTTGGGTTGCTCGCGGTCGGTGGTCGGCTTGGTCGTCCCTTCCGGCTATTCCTTCAATCTGGACGGGACCAATATTTATCTAACGCTGTCGGCCTTGTTTATTGCTCAGGCCTTAAATGTCGATTTAAGCCTGTCGCAGCAACTGACCTTGTTGTTGGTGGCGATGTTAACCAGTAAAGGCGCGTCCGGCGTGACCGGCGCCGGCTTTATCACGCTGGCCGCGACGCTGGCGGTAGTGCCGGCGGTGCCGCTAGCCGCCTTGTCGCTGATTTTGGGCATCGACCGCTTTATGTCGGAAGCCCGCGCCTTGACCAATCTGATCGGCAACGCCGTGGCCACCATCGTCGTGTCGCAGTCGGAACGCGAGCTGAATCAAGCCAAAATGCGGGCGGAATTGGATGGCGGCAAGTTCGAAATTTAAACAGAAAACCTACCGCGGCTCAGGCACCCATGCTGGATCGGCAATACACTCACCCAACCGGTGAATGAAAAATCCCACCCGCCCTGAGTTTGTCGAAGGGCGGGATTTTTCAGCGCCCTACTGCTCTTTTCACTCTGAAAGTCATTGGGCCAATGCGGGTATACCGGTATCGGAACGCCATCAGACGCGGCTAAAGCCGCTCCTACACCCATTGTCTTCATGCTCCTGGGCGAAAATCCTTTCATGATCGTTAGGCTAATAAGCTGATACCTGATTTCGATACGATTCGCCGCTTTCGCCCACGGGCTGGCAATCGGGGCGCCGGCTCACTCGAAACTGTCTTTCCTGAGGTTTCGGTAGGCCGCGACGGCATAGCCGGCTTCCAGCGCGGCGGCTTCGGCGCTATCGACGCTGACGCCGCCGGCGCCTGGTACCGGGACAATCCGGCCGGCGTTTAGCCGGTACACCATCGCCACCGAAATGCCATGTTCCGGCGCGATCAGGCTGTAGCAGGTGTTCAGCCAATGCGGCTCGGCCGGCGGGCGACCGTTGAGCAAATCGACCACGGCCCGCGCGCAGACCTTGGCTTCGGAATTGGCGGCGAAGGCCGACTTGGGGATGGGCGCGTAATCGGCCGCGTCGCCAATCACGTGAATGAATTCGTTAAAGCGCGACCGACAGGTCCAGGGATCGACCGGGCACCAGCCGCCGCCGTCGGTCAAGCCGGCTTGCGCGGCGATTTTGCAGGCGCGTTGCGGCGGGATGATGTTGAGCACGTCGCCGCTAAATCGATCGCCGAAATCGGTGACCACGTTGCGGCTGGCGGCCTCCAGGCGCACCACCGGATTATTGGCGATCGACAGCCATTCCAGATTGGCGGTCGGGGTGCCGTAACCGAAATGCCGGCGCCAGGCCGATTCGAACAATTTTTGTTTCGAAAAACCGGTCTTGGGATCGAGTATTACGACCTTGGCGCGCGGCTTGTGTTGCTTGAGCCAGAATGCGATCAGGCTGGCGCGTTCATAGGGGCCGGGCGGACAGCGGTAGGGATCGGGCGGCGCGCAGATTAGTACTCGGCCGCCGTCGGGCAGCGCCTGGATTTGCCGATTTAACAGCTCGGTTTGCGGGCCGGCCTGCCAGGCGTGGGGAAAACGTTCGGCCGCTTCGACATCGTAACCGGCAATGGCTTGCCAATCAAAGTCGATGCCGGGCGCCAGCACCAGCCGGTCGTAGTGCAAGGTATCGCCATCGGTCAGCACCAGTTTGCGCCGGTCGGCGTCGATGGCGACCACTCGATCGGTGATCAGGTGGATAGAGTGATTATCGACCAAGGCCCGGTAATCGACCTGCAACTGCTCCGGTTTGAACAGACCGGCCAAGGTCCAGTTGCTGGCGGGACAGGTGATATACGTGGATTTGGGTTCGATTAAGGTGACGTCGATAGTCGGATCGAACAGGCGAAGGAACTTGGCGGCGGTCGCGCCGGCAAAGCCGCCGCCCACCACCACGACCCGCGCCTTGCCTAAGCCGCCGATTGTCCATGTTTGACAGCCGCTCAGCGAACCGGCCGTGGCGGCGGCACCGGTTCGCAGAAATCGCCGGCGCGACCAGTCCGCCATCTCAGCGTTTTCCCAAATAGTCGGCCAACGCCGCCAACTCGGCGTCGCTATAGCCTTTGGCGATCCGGTTCATCAAGGTCGCGGCCTTACGCTGGTATTTGAAATCCAGTAAAGACTGGCGAAGTTGCGCGGCCGAAAGGCCGGTCAAGACGGGCATGCCGACGTCGCCGCCCTCGCCCGCA
Organism: Methylomonas sp. BG-2; assembly: GCF_057766305.1. Classification (NCBI taxonomy): domain Bacteria; kingdom Pseudomonadati; phylum Pseudomonadota; class Gammaproteobacteria; order Methylococcales; family Methylococcaceae; genus Methylomonas; species Methylomonas sp. BG-2. Next base: position 2,969 of record NZ_JBYMAP010000076.1, read on the forward strand.
TGGCAGATTGTGCAATTGCCGGCAATCGCCGCGGCGGCGAAATCGGCGCGCGCGGCGGTCGCCAACACTAACAGCATCAGCGCAATAACCGCCCGCATTCGCTCAGCTCGCGGCTTTTTGCCGAAAAACCTCGTACAACAACACGCCGGCCGCGACCGACACGTTCAGGCTTTCCACCTGGCCTATCATCGGAATTTTCACCAGAAAGTCGCAATGCTGACGCGTCAGATGGCGCATGCCGCTGCCTTCCGCCCCCATCACCAGGGCCAGCGGCATATCCAGCTTCATTTGATAGACGGTCTGTTCGGCTTCGCCGGCGGCGCCCATAATCCAGACGTTTTGCTCCTTCATCCAGCGCAGCACGCGCGCCAGATTGGTGACCTGATAGACCGGCACCGTCTCGGCCGCGCCGCTAGCCACCTTGCAAACCGTCGGCGTGATGCCGGCGGCATTGTCCTTGGTGACGATCACGCCGTGCACGCCGACCGCATCGGCGGTACGCAAGCAGGCGCCGAGATTGTGAGGGTCTTGCACCTGGTCCAGAATCAAATAAAACGGCGTTTCGGTCAGCGCTTCGAAATCCTGTTTTAGCTGATCTTCGCTACGCATTGCCGGCAATTCGACCGCGACGACGATGCCTTGATGGTTTTTGCCCTCGGCCATCCGCTCCAGTTTCTTGCGCTCGGTTTTCTCGGGATTGACGCCCAAGGCCGCCAACGCGTCGAGTACCGGTTTCAAGCGGGCATCCTGGCGCTGGCCGTCCACCCAGGCGCGGCGGATTTTGTCGGGGGAATGTTCCAAGGCGGCCTGCACCGCATGCACGCCGAATAGCTGGGTCAAACTCATGATTTGCGGCGCCGTCTGGAGCGGGAGGATTTTTTGGCGGGCTCGGACTTGGCAGCTTTGCCTTTGCCCTCGGTGGTTTTGGCCTTGCCGGATTTGGCCTTTTTGGGTTTGGCGTTATCGGCCTTCTTGCCGGATTGAATCAATTCGAAATCGATTTTCTTGTCGTCCAAATTCACCCGCACCACGCGGATACGCACCGCGTCGCCCAGCCGATAACGCACGCCGGTGCGTTCGCCGTACAACTGGTGCTTGCCGGAATCGAACTGGAAATAGTCGTTGTGCAAGGAGGCGATGTGCACCAAGCCTTCGACGTATATGGCCTGCAATTCGACGAAAAAGCCGAAACCGGTCACCGACGAAATCACCCCGGCGAATTCCTCGCCGATCTTGTCCATCATGTACTCGCACTTCAGCCAGCTGATCACGTCTCGAGTGGCGTCGTCGGCTCGGCGCTCGTTGGCGGAACAATGCTCGCCCAAGGCCATCATGTCGGCGTAGTTGTAAGTAAAGCTGTCCGGCGTCTTGCCGGCCAGCGCGTGGCGTATCGCCCTGTGCACCAGCAAATCCGGATAACGGCGGATCGGCGAGGTGAAATGGGCATAAGCATCCAGCGCCAGGCCGAAATGCCCCTTGGTTTCCGGGCTGTAAACGGCTTGCGACATCGAGCGCAACAGGATAGTCTGGATCAGATGGGCGTCCTTGCGGCCGGCCACCGATTCCAACAGATGCATGTAATCCAGCGGGGTCGGTTGGGCTTGACCGCCGAGATGCAAACCCAGCTCGTTCAAAAAGGTTTTCAGCGCCAGCAATTTCTCCGGGCCGGGGCCGTCGTGTATCCGCAGCAGGCGCGGCAACTTCTTGCGGGTCAGGAATTTGGCCGCCGCGGTGTTGGCGGTAATCATGAATTCCTCGATCAGCTTATGCGCGTCGTTGCGGACCAGCGGCACGATTTCGGCGATTTTCCGCTCCGGCCCGAACACGATCTTGGTTTCCTGGGTATCGAAATCCATCGCCCCGCGCAGTTCCCGCTGCCGGCGCATGGCTTGGTATAGGCTGTACAGCGTTTGCAGATGCGGCAGCAAGTCCGCGTATTTCTTGGCCAGTTTTTGATCGCCGTCGACCAGTATTTTCGCGACTTCGGTATAGGTCATCCGGGCATGGGATCGCATCACCGCCTCGAAAAACCGCGACCGCACCACCAAACCATCCTCGCCAATCAACAACTCGCAGACCATGCATAGCCTATCCACCTTGGGATTTAGCGAACATAGGCCGTTGGATAAAATCTCCGGTAGCATCGGGATGACTTTTTCCGGGAAATACACCGAGGTGCTACGGTTTTTGGCTTCCGCGTCCAGCGCCGTACCGACCTTGACGTAGTGCGATACGTCGGCGATTGCCACCAACAGTTTCCAGCCTTTCTTGGTTTTTTGGGCGTATACGGCGTCGTCGAAATCGCGGGCGTCCTCGCCGTCTATCGTCACCAGCGGCAGATGGCGGATGTCTTCCCGACCCTGCTTAGCCGATTCCGGCACTTCCGCCCGCAAGCCGCCGATCTCCGCTAGCAAAGCGTCCGGCCAATGATTGGGCAGTTCGTGCGAACGGATCGCCATTTCGATTTCCATGCCGGGCGCCATGTGCATGCCCAACACCTCGACGACGCGTCCCAACGGCTGGTAATGCGCGCTGGGTTGCTGGACGATTTCGGCGACGACGATCTGGCCGTTTTTGGCGCCGCCGACGTCCTCCTTGGCGATCAGCACTTCGTGAATGATTTTCTTGTTGTCCGGCACCACGTAGGCTACGCGGCCCTCGGTAAAGAAGCGCCCGACCACTTGGTGGGTATTGCGTTCTAGAATTTCAACGACGGAGGCTTCGCGGCGGCCCTTGCGATCGATGCCGGTCACCCGAACCGCGACCCGGTCGTTGTGCATCAGCGGCTTCATTTCCCTGGGCGACAAAAACAAATCGTCGCTGCCGTCTTCCGGTTTAACGAAGCCGAAACCCTCGGGGTGGCCGAGCACCCGGCCGTTAATCAGGTTTTGACCGTTACCGATCATGTATTTTTGCCGGCTGTTGAACACCAACTGGCCGTCGCGCTCCATCGCCCGCAAGCGGCGGCGCAGCGCTTCCAGCGCGTCGGCGGACTCTAACCCGAATTGTTGGGCGATTTGTTGGCGTCGCAGTGGCTTACCGACTTGCTGAACCAGTTGCAGTATCAGTTCGCGGCTGGGAATGGGATGTTCGTATTTTTCGGCTTCGCGTTCGGCGTAAGGATCGACGAAGGTTGGAGAATCAGTGGGCTGATCGGAATTGGATGTCATTGAGTAGTCGTTTCGGTGTCGGGTCATGCGGCCGGGGTCGCACATGGGGCGCCCGGCAAACGGATGTTTCAAATAAAGTCATAGCCTTTCTTCTTGCCTTGAGCCGGCGCGATATTTTCGAGTATCTGCCGGCATTCGAATTGCCAATAGCCCAAGCCTATATTCTTGCGGCCATTCAAAATAATCGGAAAATTCTCGCTCCCCATGTACATCCGTAACAAGTCGCCGTCCTTGAGCATGAAAGAGTCCATGATAATAAAGCTTTTTTCGCCTTCTTGGTCCTTTGTACCATAAATCAGGGCTTTTTTGCGTTCGGTGTCCGGTTCGGCATCCAGCGCGTGGTAGGCCACCGGAAAGGCTTGGTGGGCAATCACCACCAATTCGAACACCACTTTGCTGTCTTGCTTGGGCAGTAGAATCTTGCACACCACCCCCAGCGCCCGCAGATGCGGCAAGCTATCGGTTTTTCTAAAACTGACCAAACTGCCGATCGATAGCAAGCCTTCTTTCTGCAACACACAGGACAAGGCCCGTTCCGACTCGCTGTGCGCCGGGATTTCCGGCGTCGCTTCGTAGCCGGCGGCAATCCGGCCGGTATCCAGTAAATCGTGCGTCGCTTCCAGGCCGATGACCACGTAGCGGTCCAGCCGATCCGCGAAATAGACGGTCCCTTGCGGTTCCCTGCCCTGCCAGCGCTGTATCAGATACTCGAACAGTTCTGGGGACAATTTATTGTGGCTGCCGGGATCAATATCCAGCGAACTGAATCTGGCTTCGTCCTTGCCGCAATATTTGTCGGCCAGCTTGTAAAGCTTCGCCAGCTTGGTCAGGTCCAGATACAACGAAGCCGCCTCGCCGCGCCGGTCCGCCGTCTTGGCGGCTGATTGAAAGGCCGGAGCGAGATCTTCGTCTATCGAAATCAGACATTGCACGGCTTGTCCGGCGACCGGCTTGGCTTCGATGTTCACCAAATCACTGATCTTTTCGATGAATTCGTAAACCAGTTGAAATTCCTTCTGCATCAGACCGGATGGATAGGCCAGGCTGAGCAGCAAAATCTGCTTGTAACTGTCGGCGACCGTGGAGTGTTTGGTAAATATGCCACGCTGGTCGGCGACCTTGGTATCGTCCTTGCCCAGTTTAACCGCCAGTTTGTATAGCGAATGCAGATCGATCCAAATCCAGTCCGGAATCGGGTAGCTCATCATGTACTGACTGACGACGATGCGGCTCAACCCCTTGATGGTCCGCTGTATCGCCAAGGCGACAGTCTTGCCCTGCAGCCAGCCGACCTCGCGCCGTGTCAGGTCTCTGACGACGTTCCAATAGCCGATCGTGAACTGGCGTTCGACAATACAGACCAGCGCGAAGATTTTTTTTTCGATGTCGCCTTTCGGAAAGCCGAATTTGATTAGGCGCGAACGCAAATAATCGTCGATCAGAAAAAAACTGTCCCGTAGCTGCTCCAGCGCCTGCAACCGCTTGGCGGCCGGCATTTCCACGGAAATCAATTCGGCCAGTAATTCCTGAAACAAACGGGCGGCCAGACCCGGATTGGCGGCGGGCAACTCGGCGATCCATTGTTGCAGGGCAGTTTCCGAGAAAGTTGCCAGCAAGCGGGGATCGTTTTTTTGTTCGGGTATGACCAGAAAAAAAGAGTTCTTCACGCAAAGTCCAAATTCAATACAACGGCGCTTCCAACCGTTGCCCGGCAAAGATCCGATTGCCGAAATTCGTTGAAGGTCGCGCCGGCGGCACCTATCAATGCCATCTAAGACAGGCCGGTCTTAGCGAGCATTGAGCCGACCGGCGACGACTTCGCTTCATCAAAACAGGCCTTCGTCGTCCACCATCAAATTCTGCAATGCGCCAATGTCCCTTCTCAATTGTTTACGGGCCAACAGCTTTTGCCGCACCGCGTCCGGCAACTCGGTAAATATCACGACCTGCTTGGCGATCAGGATGTCCACCAAATCGTCAATGACCCTGACCATATTCACATCGGTCTCGGTCAGCGCGCGCTTGGCCTGTAGGCCCGCGTCGCGATAAAACGCCAGCAGAGCGGGATCGTCGTCCGCCAGCCATTCACCGCCGGCCCCAGTATCGTCCAGGCTTCGGATCGCTCCGGCGGCGTCGCGGGTGACGAACGGCATCTGGCGGCGAAAACGGCCTAGCGCGGCGAAATCGTCAACGCGCCCAGCGTGACGCCGATATCGATGCCGCGCCCCTTGCCCGACAAGGCCAGCGAAATTTCGCCGCGGGTCAAGACTTGCGCATCCACCGACTTGGTGGCGCCAGCATGGCCTTCCAACGCCACGAAGTTGCCGTAGATTTCGTTGAGATTTTTAACTTCCGAAAACACCCCGGTGCCTTCGATTTCCGATTTGCCTATCGTGAAGCCGATACTCTTGGACGCCAACGCCACTTGGGCGCGCTGGCCGTTGCTGCAACTGATATTGCCGATACCGTCGTATTGTTTGTAGACCAGCGACCAACCGCTTAATTTGTAGGTCATCGTGCAAGAGGTCAGAGGCCCCGCCGCGGCCGGCGCCGACAGCGCCGCGCAGACCAAGCCCAAGGCTAACGGTAAGTAGTTGAACGTTCCGATTTTCATTGTTTTCTCCACGTGTAAAACCCCAATTTCCAGCCGGCCACCCGCGATCGAGCCAGCCGATTATAGTACAAAGCCGTGTCGGTCTCGGTCAGGGCAAGGCTCCCAAGGACAGTACCGAGTTCAAGCCGTCGGCGGTTTCGGCTTGACTCAATTCCGGCGCCAAAATGTAAACCCGCCCTTGTTCGACCTTGCCCTGCTTGGTGATGTATTGGGCAATGTGATTCGCCCGATCCACCGCCAATTCGGTCAAGCGCTGCGGATCGGGATGAAAAATGCCTTCCAGCCGCTGTTGAGCGACACTGTAAAAATCGGCGTTCGGGTCGCTTTTCAGGCGCGGTTTGCCGAGCAGGCTGTGGTCCAATTCCTCGGGAAACACTTCTCCGAAAAACTTGGCCAGCAAACGCCGGTATTCGTCGTCGGTCAACTCGATATATTCATGGCGGATTTTTTGGCCTTGATCGCGCAACTCGCCGGATTTCATTTTTTTCAGAACGTCCTTGACCGCATCGTAGCGCATCGCCGGCCAATCCTGGATTTCATATGCCTTGCCCTTGATTTCCAAGGTTAACTCGGGCTTGGTGCTCAGAGCCTGTCCGAGCTGATCGAGTTTCGTGGATTCCTCAGCCGCCAGTTTGGCGCTACCCGGACCGAACTTGACGGCGCTGTAATCCTTATCCTCGCCGAGCAGCGCCCCAAACATCTTGAACGGTGAAGCCACCGCCTTGGCAATCAGATTGACCAACACATCGCTCACTAGTGCCCCTAGGCTGAATTTCGGATCTTCCAGGCTACCGGAAATCGGGAAGTCCAGATTGATCCGGCCGTCGGCGTCTTTCAGCAAGGCAATGGCCAAATGCAGGGGCAGAGACATCGCTTTCGGATTGTCGACGTGTTCGCCCAGCGCCAGCTGATCGATGAACAATTTGTTCTGTACTTCCAATTCGCCCTTGCTGATTTTGTACTGCAGATCCAGCGCCATCTGGCCTTTCTCGATCTTGTAGCCGGCGAATTCAGCCATATAGGGCGTAATCAACGGCAACGGCATGTGGGTAAACTTCAGGCCGATATCGGTATTGCCGGTTTGGAATTGGTATTTGCCCTTGATATCGACCGACGCCAGATCGTAAACCTTGCCTTGTAAATTCAATTGCGCGTAGGCGTCTTTCTCGGTCGAAAAACCGCTGACTTCACCGTTCAGCCGTTTCATTTCGGCGACGAAGGGCAAAATCAGCGAGTAATCGGCGAAATCGGAACGACCGTTTTTCATCTCGATTTTGCCGATGACCAGTTTCGGCTCCGGCGTTTTGCTATCGGGCTTGGCGGACGCTTGCGCCACTTTTGGCGGGTTCCGTGGCGCCGGTTGGGCCACGCTGAGCTCGTCCACATTGGTCGTGCCGTCTTTCTTGATGTTAAAGCGAAAATAAGGCCGCTCGAACACCACTTTGTCGATTTTGAAATCCTGTTGGTTCAAATCGATGCCGATGCCGGCCAGCGTCAGGTCTGACCACTTTAAAAAGTCCTTATTCTTGATCTGGTCGCGGGTCAGCAGATTATCGATGTTGGCGTTGCCGGCAAAAGTAAGCTGAAACCGATCGGCCGTCGCCAGTTGCAGATTGCCGTCCAAATTGACGCCGCCATCCACCAGTTCCAGGTTCAGATATGGATCGAGGTAGGCCTGAAACGGCTTGATCAGCAAGTTGTCGAGCGTTACCTGCCATGTGGCGCCGAAAGGTTGCAAGACAGTATCGCCGGCCAGCTTCAAGGTCGCCTTTTGGTTAATCCGGGTAGAGAAGGTCAACGGCAGCTTCCCGGGATTGGCGCTATCGAAACCGCGCAACCCCAAGGCCAGTTCGCTTAATGCCAGCGTAACCGGCTTGGTCAGGCTGTAATCAGTGAAATCGATGCGGTGATTGGTCAATGCCACGTCATCAACCTGGATTCGCCAAGGCTGGGCGGGCTCCGTCGGCGCGGCGGCGGCTTGGGTGGGCACGTTGGCGCCCGATGCGGCCGGCTGGGCCAATAAGGCTTGGTAGTTGACCACGCCATCGGCTTGCAACCAGGCCTGAATCGCCGCGTCGGCGGCGGCGACTTTAGCGATGGTCAACCGCCGGCTCCGCAGATCGGCGGCCACGCCGCTCACCGTCAACGAGGGCAAGGCCAGCAACGAGCGATGCTGGGCCGGCTCGCTAACCGCCAACTGTTTGAGGTCGATAAGCCCGTTGTTTAGCGCCAAATCGACGCCGCCATCGAACTCGGCCAGCTGATAGTCGGTAGTTACCGACAACTGCCCGGCGTCGATTGAAACCGGCAGTAAATCTTTCGGCGCCAATTTCAGCAATTTCGGGACGACGATATCGTTCAGCGTCAAACGGCCGGTCGAGGCGAACGGCATCATCGTCAATTGTCCTTGCCAATTCAGTGTACCGCCGGACGCCAAGCCCACCGTCAGCCTCCCAATCGCGCCATCCTTCGCGTTGACGGTACCCAACTCGGTCACTTCCAACTGCAACGGCACCAGCGTTTCGGCGGCGTCCTCGCCAGCCAGCACATCGCGCCAACGGATTTCACCGCTATCGATCACCAGCCGGTGAATCAGCAGCGGCAGCGGCGAGTCGTCTTTAGCCGATTCCGGCGAAGGTGCCGGCTCGGCTTGGGCGGGCTGTAGATCGGCCAGATTCAGTCGGCCGTCGGCGCGGCGTTCCAAATAGATCGTCGGCTTGCCGAATTCGATCGCCGCGATCGCCAGCCCGCGCATACCGGCCGATTCCAGCGCTTGAATATCCAGAACCAGACTCTCCAAGCCAAGTAAATCCCGGCCGTCGGCGTCCGCCAACCGAATCCCGCGCAACTCGGCCCGCCATTCGAAAGGATCGAACGCCACCGTCTCGATGCCGATCCGGGCGCCGGTGACCTGCCGCACTATCTCGGGCAACTGTGTCTTTACCCAATAGGGTAAGGCATAGTAACCGGCCAGCGCATACAAACCGAGCACGCCGGCCAGCGTGCCGCCTATCCAATACCCGGTGGAGCGTTTCAGGACCATGGTCACCCCGCGCTAGTGCAGTCGATTCAGGAACTCGGCGTCGATGCGGCAGCCACCAAGGTCGGGATAATCGGCCAGACTTTGTTCGAAATCGCGGAACGACGGATGCTGAAACGCCAAACGCACGATGCGCCCCTGAGCCAGTTCGAATTCGAGCGCGCCGCCTTTATCGCGGGGGCTGCCCGGTTTGGTGGCAAACAACAGAATGCCGATGTGGGCCAGCGGCTGACCTTGTTCCTGAGCCGGCCGAGCGCAGCTATAACTATCGACGTTCAACCCGGCGAACACGCCGGCCAGTTGCGCGGCGCTAACAACCACGCCTTCGTCGGGAATCGGCGGTAATTGCAGCAAGGCTTCCAGACCGAAATTACTCAAATGGTTTTGCAGCAAGACGCTGCCGTTGCCGGCCTTTTCAGTATTCAATAAGGGATATAGTTGGCGGGCCGCTTCGTCTTTATCCGAACTTTTCAGCGCCGCCAGCAATTGCCTTCCCGCCGATTGCACCGGGTTCAGGATGCCTTCCTTTTTTTGCCGGGAACTGGCCAGCGCTTCCCAATCCTGCTCGGTATTGACCGCCAGACGCATGCTCTTCATGACCCAATAATCTTCCGGCGCCAAACAGCCGGAAAAGTTGGTGGAGCGGTATTGTTCCAACAATTTGGGGCGGATCTCGTCGGTCATCGCCCGCTGCATCGAGATATTGAAATTCTTCCAATCCGGCGATTTATTCAGAAAGTAGTAAAGCAAGGCGTTGCGGTCGAATTTGTTGAATCCCAGATCCTTCATGACCAGTTTCAGGCGCCGACATTGGGTCTCGACATCGCTGTAATCGCGCCAATCCGGTTGCAAATTGGGACGATCCGCGGTGTCAACCTGAGCCAGCAATTGCTGGAGGCGCTGTTCGCCGTTGGCGGTTTGTATCGGCGTCCGCCACAGTTCTTCCAGTGACAAGTCGTGAGCATCCGGTGTCGCGTCGCCGACGGTTTTCAGCAGCAACGATGAGACCAACTCCGGATAAATCCGCAATTCCCCCAACATCTTGGTTTCGGACGACCAACTATTCCAACCGCCTTCGAGCACTTCGTAAACCGGCAAGCGGGTTTGATTGAGGCCGGCGCCGTCGGCATTGAGCACCACGCCGGCCGGTAGCGTGTGGGTCTCGGAACTAAGCTTGCCGGCCGGCGCAGGCGTTTTCGCGACTACCGGCGGATTGCTTTCGACCCAATTGCCGGCCAACTTCCCCATCACGGCCATGCCGGTCCCAACGCCGGTCAACGCAAACAAGCCGCTGGCGGTGTTCAGATCCTCGACCAATTGCGACAGGTTGGATTCGTGGCTATTGCTGGTCAGAAAGCGGTATTCAATCTGGGTGTCCTTGGCCGAATCCAAGCGCAGCCACGGCGTCAAGTTGGCTTTCTTGGTCTCCAGCTTGAAATTGCAACGCCCGGTCGTCGCCTGATATAGAAATCCGCTGGCCTCGCGCTGCAGCTTCAAGACATCGTTATGCACCGAGAACACGACGGCGGCCGACAAATCGCCATTTTCGTAATGGCCGCCCATTTCGTTGCAACCGCCTTTCAGTGCGCTGTCGCCTTTGAATTCAAACTCGGACAGCCATTGCACATAGTAGTCATCGCCGGATACCGTCGTTTGCCCTCGCAACGGCTTGACGGCTACCGATTCGGTTTTCGGATAATCCACCGCCAATTGCCGTGTGGTGGCGCAACCGGCTAATAAACCGCCGGCCAGCGCCGCTTGCGCGATCAGGAAAAAACAGCGTTGCGACATTCAAAAACCTTTTGGAATCTTGCGTGGGTGGAAGCGCACCGGCAAACTAAACACCGGTTCTTAGGCCGAACTTAAGGTCCGGTCGCCGTTTGACGAACACCGGCTTATGCCGGCGCGAAAACAACGCCGGAATAATAAAGTCTTGCGGGAAGTGTGGCTATCGTTTTGTTGAACGCGGCTCGGTCAAACCGAACCCTCTTTGAAGCGATGAATTTGCCGACGCTGTTTTTTGTTGGGTTTGAAGGGTCGCTCGGAGGCGGGGAACGCTGCTTGCTGCTGTTTGTGCAATTCCGCCAATTGTTGCCGCTTGGCGGCGCTGGCCGCGTCTTCGACGTACAGTTGCACCGCCTCCTGGGCGGGACGGCGCTGCCGATTCAAACCGGTAACCAGGATATCCCAGGTATATTGATCCTTGGTAATGCTGATACGATCGCCGATTCGAACATCGCGGCTGGGCTTGCAGCGCTGGCCGTTAACATGCACCTTCCCGCCGCTGACCGCGTCGGACGCCAAACCGCGGGTCTTGAAAAACCGCGCGGCCCATAGCCATTTATCGATACGGAGTTCGTCTTGCTCACTCAACGGGCAAACCGCTCTCCGACCATGCCTTGAAACCACCGGCCATACTAACTACCGCCGAATAGCCCATTTGCTGCAATACCTGGGTCGCCAACGCCGAACGTCCACCACCCTGGCAATACACGACGGTCGGCGCTTGTTGCTTGCCTTGGAAAGCCGGATGCCCGCCGATTTGGAATTCGAGTACGCCGCGCGGGATATTCACCGCGCCGGGCAAATGGCCGGCGGCAAATTCGTTGGGTTCGCGGACATCCAGAATCAAGTTTGTCGTTAAGCGTTCGCGAGCGGCGGCGACATCAATCTCGGAAATCTGCTGCTTGGCGGCGGCCACTAAATCTTGCGCGGAAATAGCCATACGGTTCCTCGTTGAACGAATAAGGTTTAAGCGTCCATGTGCTTTTTCAATTCCTTGGGGATGGAGAATACCACTTTTTCCTCTATGCCTTTATTCTCGCGGACGAGGGTCTCGGCACCGCCCCAGGCTTTCAATTGATCGATCACTTCCTGTACCAGCACTTCCGGCGCCGAGGCACCGGCGGTCACGCCGACCACATCGACATTCGCCAACCACTCTTGTTTCAGATCGCGATAGGTATCGATCAAATGCGCGGATTTACCCAGCTGCTCGGCAATTTCCCGCAAACGGTTGGAATTCGAACTGTTGGGCGAACCGACCACCAAAATCAGATCGGAGATTTTCGCCAGATCGTGTACCGCGTCCTGACGGTTTTGGGTGGCATAGCAAATATCGTCCTTTTTCTGTTCCTTGATCGACGGAAAATGCTCGCGTAGCGCGTCGACCATCACCTTGGTATCAGTCATCGACAACGTCGTTTGCGTGACGTAGGCCAGATTGTCTGGATTATTGACTTTGAGGTTCTTGACGTCGTCCGGCGTTTCCACCAAATAGATGTTGCCGTGCTCGGTACATTTTTCGTATTGCCCCATCGTGCCTTCCACTTCCGGGTGGCCGGCGTGACCGATCAGGATCACCTCGCGGTCTTGCTTGGCGTGCTTGGCAACCTGCATGTGCACTTTAGTAACCAACGGGCAGGTCGCATCGAACACCGTTAATTGGCGCTCCTCGGCTTCGCGCTGCACCTGCTTGGAAACCCCGTGCGCGCTGAACACCAGATAGGAACCGACCGGCACATCGCTCAAATCCTCGATAAACACCGCGCCTTTCTGTTTCAGGCCATCAACGACGGTGCGATTGTGCACGACCTCATGGCGCACATAAATCGGCGCGCCGAAGGTATCGATGGCTTGATCGACGATTTCAATGGCCCGGTCCACGCCGGCACAGAATCCACGAGGGTTTGCGAGTACGATTTGCATATTCTTGAGTTTTTTACTGGGTTAAGACGTTGGAATTCTAATCCAATTTTGTCTCGGCGACGATAATTCCATCACTATCGGCGTACAGGTAATGATCTTTTTTGAAATTGACGCCGGCAAACGTGATCATTACATCACGGTCGCCTTGGCCGTGCTTGCGGCTGCGCATGGGGTGGGTGTTCAGCGCCATGACCCCGATCGGCAGTTGCGCCAGCAATTCCGTACCGCGCACGCAACCGTAAACGATGATGCCGCTCCAACCGTTTTCGATCGCCAAGGCCGCCAAGGTATCGCCAAACAACGCACAACGCTTACCGCCGCCGCCGTCGATCACCAACACCCGGCCGTCGCCTACTTCCTCCAATGCGCTCCGCACCAAGGAATTGTCCTCGAAGACCTTCAGCGTGGCGATTCGCCCGCAAAATCGCCGACGGCCGCCAAAGTGGCGCAGCATGGGTTCGGCGACCTGGAAATTCTCCGCATCGCCGAAGCGGTCGCATAAATCAGCGGTTAGAAACTCCAAATCGGCCTCCAAATCCATTAAAAATAACGCGCCAACAAACCGTACCGACAATCTTCGCTGGGCAACGGAATCCGCACTTCGTAGCCGCCGCCCAAGGCCTCTTGCATCGGATTACCGTATTTATCCAGCATCCGATCGACGACGATATCCCGATTGCCGGCCGGCAAAATCATTTCCAGCCGATCGCCAACCGCGAACTTGTTTTTGACGCTGACGTCGGCCAAACCGGTGTCCGGGTCATAGGCGGTAATTTCACCACAAAACTGCTGCTGATGGCTCTTGGAGTAGCCGGACAGATAATTTTGGTGCTCATGCGTGTGATGGCGTTGATAAAAACCATCGGTGTAGCCTCGGCTGGCCAAGTTGTCCAGAATGCCCAGCAATTGCGGTTGAAACGGCCGACCGGCCAGCGCGTCGTCGATCGCTTGGCGGTAGGTTTGCGCGGTGCGCGCTACGTAAAAATGCGATTTGGTGCGCCCCTCGATCTTCAGACTATCGACCCCGATTTCCACCAAGCGCTGCACGTGTTCGATCGCGCGCAAGTCCTTGGAGTTCATGATGTAAGTGCCGTTCTCGTCCTCCATCACCGGCAATAACTCACCGGGACGGCCTTCTTCCTCGAGAAAATAAATCTGGTCGGCCAGCGGATGACGCTCGGCGCCGCCGCAGCTCGCGTTACTCAGGCCCTGGTTGAGATCGTTCATCGACAACACCGGCCGATCCGCCAGCACGTAATCGCCTTCGGCGGTTTCGTCGGCCGGTTTGGTATCGTATTTCCAACGGCAGGAATTGGTACACGTCCCCTGATTGGGATCGCGATGATTAAAATAGCCGGACAACAGGCAACGCCCGGAATAGGCAATGCACAACGCACCGTGTACGAACACCTCCAACTCCATGTCGGGACATTGCTGGCGAATCTCGGCGATTTCGTCCAGCGACAATTCTCGCGACAGAATGATCCGCTCCACCCCCATCCGCTGCCAGAATTTGACGCTGGCATAGTTCACGGTATTCGCCTGGACCGACAGGTGCACCGGCATGTCCGGCCATTGTTCGCGGGTCATCATGATCAGGCCGGGATCGGCCATAATCAGCGCGTCCGGCCCCATCGCGATAATCGGGTGCATGTCCTTGACGAAGGTTTTTACCTTGGAGTTATGCGGAATCACGTTTGCCGCCAAGTAAAACTTCTTACCGATCGCATGCGCCTCGGCTATCCCCTTGGCCAGATTGTCCGCTAGGAAATCGTTATTGCGCACTCGCAAGCTGTATCGCGGCTGACCGGCGTAAACCGCATCCGCGCCGAACGCAAACGCATAGCGCATATTCCGAATCGTGCCGGCCGGGGAAAGAAGTTCGACGTGTTTCATGTCCATCTCAAAAATCAGGTGAGCGGCATTTTAACAAATTATCCCAATCCGCATCCGAACCGAACCAAGGGCAATCAGGCTTTTCGATTTGCCAACAACTCCCGATAAATTTCCAAATAGGAATCAACCATGCGATCGGCGGTAAAGTGCCGCCAGTATCTGGCTTCGGCCGCCGCCCCCATTTTCGCGACCTCTTCCGGATGCTCCCAAAGATATGTCATCGCCTGCCTAAGCGCGGCCGGATCGCTAGGCGGCACCACCAT
>NZ_JBYMAP010000077.1:0-17576 GCF_057766305.1 Methylomonas sp. BG-2
TGTCGGCATTGGACGATGAATAACGCTGGTTTGAACATGACGAAAAACAGCCACTATACCGCGAGCCGGGAACGGGTGGGAGCGTCGAACGGGGTGGGCCGCTTGAGTTATTCGTAGCCGAGTCAACGTGGCTGGCTGAAGCGCCGAGCAATACCGGTCTCCAATGGCCACGCCTCGAGTCTTTGTTTTTTCGGTGCGCTACCGCGCATGGGCTTCAAGAAAATGCCGTAAATTACTCGATCAGGACTGGAATCTTGCCGATCTTCGCTTGCCATTCCTTGGGCGAGGTGTTGTGTATCGAGGCGCCGCGACTATCCACCGCGACCGTGACCGGCATATCTTCGACGACAAACTCATGGATCGCTTCCATGCCAAGTTCGGGAAACGCGACGACGCGGGCCTGTTTGATGGCTTTGGAAACCAAATAGGCCGCCCCGCCGACCGCGATCAAATACACGGCTTTGTGTTTGGCTATGGCCGCAATCGCAACTGGACCGCGCTCGGATTTGCCGATCATGCCCAGCAGGCCGGTTTTTTCCAGCACGGTATCGGTGAAACTGTCCATCCGGGTGGCGGTAGTGGGACCGGCCGGGCCGACCACTTCGTCGCGCACCGCATCGACCGGGCCGACGTAATAAATGAACTTATCCCTTAAGTCCACGCCGCCCGGTAATGGCTGGCCTTTGTTCAACAGATCGACGATACGCTTATGGGCGGCGTCGCGGCCGGTCAGCAGCGTGCCGCTAAGCAGCAAGGTTTCGCCGGGTTTCCAGTCGGCGACGTCTTGCTTGGTCAGGCCGTCGATATTGACCCGTCGCGCCGTGCTGGCGGACTGAGTGATTTCCGGCCAGTCCGATAATTTGGGCGGCGTTAATACGGCTGGGCCGGAGCCGTCCAATACGAAATGGGCGTGGCGGGTGGCGGCGCAGTTGGGGATCATCGCCACCGGTTTGTTGGCGGCGTGGGTCGGATAATCCAGGATTTTCACATCCAGCACCGTGGTCAAGCCGCCCAGGCCTTGCGCACCGATACCCAGCGCATTGACCTTGTCGTAAAGCTCCAGACGCAATTCTTCCAGCGCATTGCTGGGGCCGCGCGCGATCAAGTCCTGAATGTCGATAGAGCCCATGCAAGCCTGCTTAGCCAGGATCATGGCTTTCTCGGCAGTACCGCCGATGCCGATACCCAAAATACCGGGCGGACACCAGCCGGCGCCCATGCTCGGCACGGTTTTCATCACCCAATCGACGATGCTGTCGGCCGGATTCAGCATCGCGAATTTGGACTTGGCTTCCGAACCGCCGCCTTTCGCGGCGATTTCGACATCCACTTTGTCGCCGGGCACCAGTTCCATGTGGATGACCGCCGGGGTGTTGTCCTTGGTGTTGATGCGCTTGCCGGCCGGATCGGACAGGATAGAAGCCCGCAGCACGTTGTCCGGATGCAGATAAGCCTGGCGCACGCCTTGGTTGACCATGTCGCCGACGCTCAGTTTGGCGTCCCAACGCACCTCCATGCCAATCTTCAAAAACACCGTGACGATGCCGGTGTCCTGACAAATCGGCCGGCGTCCTTCGGCGCACATCCGCGAGTTGATTAAAATCTGCGCCATCGCGTCCTTCGCCGCCGGGCTTTGTTCCTTTTGGTAGGCGGCATACAGCGCGTCGATGAAATCCTTCGGGTGGTAATAGGAAATAAACTGCAAGGCATCGGCGATGCTTTGAATAAAATCGGCTTGACGTATCGTTGTCATGGCTCAATTGGGTGGCAAGAATCAGCCCGGAATTTACCACGAAGAGCCGAGGGCTTGAGGATTTTTGAAATCGCCGGGCGTTCTCCGCTCGCCCGTTTATTCACCGAATCGTTGGAAAATCCCGGCAAAACGGCGGAGAGATAAAGCTTCCCGACATGGGCTGGCGGAATTCGGCAAGAAGTTAGCCGATTCGGGCCGTGCCACGCTCGATCTTGGTCGCCTCTTGTGACTACTTAAAGCATAACTCCGGCATATCGAAAAAGATTTCCAGCCGATCCAATTCGGTGTTGGCGATTTCCAATGCGGCGTCGAAAATAGCCAAATCGCCGGATTGCGTGGCGATGTCCAGCATCAAATCGCACATCGATTTGGTTTTGATCAGCGAGTCGTGCTGCCTCTGCAGGTCTTCCTGTTGCTCATCTGTGATTAAGTAGATTTTCATGACAACTATCCTTTCCCTTCCAAGGCCAACATCACCAGCTTTTCCGCGAACGGATTAACAATTTGGCAATTTGGTTTGATTAAAAATGTGATCAATTTTGCAATTATCGGCTTGTTGCCTATGGTCACCTTGAAAGCGCTGGCCTGGAATTGTTCGAAGGTTCAATGCGAGGACTTGACGCCGGCGTGAATGCGGGAACGTTTTTGAAGGGCGTCGGGACAGTCGGCGCCAACCGCGAAGTTTGCCCAGACTTGAAAAAGACGCCGCAAAGGCTGACCGGTCATTTGCCGGACAGTGTGGACCGGCTGGAGTCGCGCCCGATAATTGGTCAGGCCAGCCAGAGCCCGGTCGAATTACAGGCTTAAGCTAAAGCCGGGACTAGCCTAGACCGTCCCGGCCGGCCATTCTCAAATAGCCGCTTTTGATGGCTTGCGCCAGTTCATGCACGGCCATCGCATAATGGGTACTGTGGTTGTAACGGGTGATTACGTAGAAATTGGGGTGGCCCAGCCGATATTCGTCGCGGTTTTGATGGCGCAGCAACAGTAAACTCAGCGGGTAATCGCAACGGCAGGCTTCCGCCGGTTTCAGCCCCGCGTTACTCAGTTTGTCCAACGAATATTGGCTGTCAAAGCCGGTTTCCAATTCGGTGGCGGGTTGGCCGGCGGCGGCGGAAACCACCGGCTTGCCGGCTTGCCAGCCGTGTTCGGCAAAATAGCGGGCGACGCTGCCGATCGCGTCTTCCGGATGCCATAGATCGCGGCGACCGTCGCCGTTGAAGTCGACCGCCCATTGCAGAAAACTGCTGGGCATGAATTGGCCCAAGCCCATCGCGCCGGCGAACGAGCCGACCGGTTTGCCGGGATCCATCCCTTCCGCTCGAGTCATCACCAGAAAATTCTCCAGTTCGCCTCGGAAATACTCGCCCCGGCGCTGGTAATCGAAGGCCAACGTGGTCAGGGCGTCGATGACCCGATGATTGCCGACGAAGCCGCCGAACGTGGTTTCCACCGCCAGAATGCCGAGGATGTATTCTTCCGGCACGCCGTATTCGCGGCTGGCGCGTTGCAGTGAGGATCGGTACTTTTGCCAGAACGTCACGCCGGCGTCGATATGGCGGGCATCGAGAAATTGAGCGCGGTAGCGGCTCCAGCCACCCTTGGCCGGCTTGCCCTTCATCGCCTGGTCGGACTTGGCCAGATAATCCAGCGTCCATTGCTTGCGTTTCGCCTGGCTGAACAGGCCGTACAGATATTCGCGGCTAAATCCGTGCTTTTGGCTGATGTCGTCGATAAAGCGGCTTAACGCCGGATAACCGGCATAGTCGCCGGCGACCGACGAAGCCCGGTATCCGCCGGGTTCGGCCAGTGGCCGTAAATCGGGTATCGAGGTGCGGCCGCGCTCAGGCGGCACTTGCCGGGTCGGACTGTAAGCCCGCTCCGAGGGCGTATGCTTGGCAACGGGTTGAGAGCTACAACCATCCAATAGCGTAATCAGCAGGATGGCGGCGATTTTAACGGCGCGCGGAGGTTTCGGAGGTTTCAAAGGTCGGGTTACTCAGTGTTATTTATACAGCGCGCCTCCGTCGTCGTCGTTTTCCTCCAACATCATGTCCTTGACTTCGAAATTGACGTTTTCGGCGCCCAACTTGATCATCAAGCGGACTTCGTTGCGGGAGTCGGCGGCGTGCAGCGCGTCTTCGTAGCCAATTTTACCGGCTGCGTACAAATCGTAAAGCGCTTGGTCGAAAGTCTGCATGCCGTGTTCGCGCGAGTTCTTCATCAATTCCTTCAATTTATGCACCTCGCCCTTGCGGATCATGTCCGACACCAGCGGCGTGTTCAACAGAATTTCGATGGCCGGAAAGCGACCCTTGCCGTCCGCGCGTTGCACCAGTTGTTGGGCGACGATCCCTCGCAGATTCAGCGACAGGTCCATGAACAATTGGCTATGCATCTCCTCCGGAAAGAAATGCAGAATTCGGTCCAATGCCTGATTGGCATTGTTGGCATGCAGCGTGCAGACGCACAAATGACCGGTTTCGGCGAAGGTGATGGCGTGCTGCATCGTGTCGCGAGTGCGCACCTCGCCGATCAGAATCACGTCGGGCGCTTGCCGCAGGGTGTTTTTCAGCGCGACTTCGAAGGATTCGGTATCCAATCCGACCTCGCGTTGGGTGACGATACAGCCTTGGTGCGGATGGATGAACTCGATCGGGTCTTCGATCGAAATGATGTGACCACTGGTATTTTCGTTGCGATGCCGAATCAACGCGGCCAGCGACGTCGACTTACCGGTGCCGGTCGCACCGACGAACATCACCAGACCGCGCTTGTACATGATCAAGTCTTTCAGCACCGGCGGCAGGTGCAGTTGTTCGGCGGTCGGAATCGTGGTTTCGATGCGGCGCAACACCATGCCGGCCGAATCGCGCTGGGTAAAGGCACTCACCCGGAAACGGCCTAATTCGCTAACGCTCAGCGCGAATTGGCACTCCTTGGTATTCTCGAACTCGTCGCGCTGGCGTTGCGACATCACGCTGAGCACCAATTTCATGGTTTGCTCGCTGTTCAAAATACCCTTGGACACTTCGACGACCTTGCCGTCCACTTTCATCGACGGCGCCCGGCCGGCGGTAATGAACAGGTCGGAGGCTTTTTTCTCGACCATCAGCGCCAATAAGGCTTTAAAGTCCATGGCGTCTCCTCGTATTTCAGCGGAACATGTCTTTGTTGACCGCGCGGGTCATCGCCGCCTTGGCGGTAATCAAGCCCTTGTCGACCAGTTCCTTCAGGTTTTGATCCAGCGTTTGCATGCCGTCCTTGCGGCCGGTTTGAATGGCCGAATACATTTGCGCCACCTTGGCTTCGCGAATCAGGTTGCGGATCGCCGGCGTACCGACCATGATCTCGTGGGCGGCGATCCGGCCGCCCCCGACTTTTTTCAGCAGAGTTTGCGAAATCACCGCCTGCAAGGATTCCGACAGCATCGCCCGAATCATGTCTTTTTCGGCGGCCGGAAACACGTCGATAATCCGGTCTATGGTCTTCGCGGCCGAGGTGGTATGCAGCGTACCGAAGACCAAGTGGCCGGTTTCGGCGGCGGTCAGCGCCAGACGGATGGTTTCCAGGTCGCGCATCTCGCCGACCAGGATGATGTCGGGGTCTTCTCGCAACGCCGAACGTAGGGCTTCGTTGAAACCCAGCGTGTCGCGGTGGATTTCGCGCTGGTTGATCAGCGATTTCTGGCTTTCGTGAACGAATTCGATCGGGTCCTCGACGGTTAGGATATGCGCGTAATCGTTGGTGTTGATGTGATTGATCATCGCCGCCAACGTCGTCGACTTGCCGGAACCGGTCGGTCCGGTCACCAGAATCAAACCCCGCGGCTTGGTGCACAGTTCCGCGAAAAATTTCGGCGCGTCCAAATCTTCCAGCGTCAGCACCTTGGACGGAATGGTCCGGAACACGCCGGCCGCGCCGCGATCCTGATTGAAGGCGTTGACCCGGAACCGCGCCACGCCGGGCAGCGCGAACGAAAAGTCGGTCTCCAAAAATTCCTCGTAATCCCGGCGCTGCTTGTCGTTCATGATGTCGTAGATCAGCGCGTGGACTTCCTTATGATTGAGCGGCGGGATGTTGATCCGGCGGATGTCGCCGTCCACCCGGATCATCGGCGGCAAGCCGGCGGACAAATGCAGGTCCGAGGCTTTGTTTTTAACGGAAAAAGTCAGCAATTCGGCGATGTCCATGGGGCGGGGGTCCAACGAAAAAAAGGTGGTGGGCAAAGGATAGTACAAAATCCAAACCAACGGCGCGGATGCTATCCGAAGCAACCGGTCAGGATCGGCATGGCCGCCATGTTGCGGCGAAAACTGGCGACCAAACTTGCCGTCGCGACAAGCCCCGTGGCGCGATCAATTCGGAAGCTTGTCGCCCGCTTACCCAGGAGCTACCGCGTTGTAAGCCCGGCCGCTGATTTAGCGCGCGGGACTCGGGCTGAATTCGCGATTAGCCCGCGCGCGATGGGGTTGGAAGCACAAAATCTTGCGCCTTGGCGCGATTACTGTTGCTCGGCGCAGCGTATGCAGAGTGTGGCGTAGGGTAACGCGGCCAACCGGGCCGCCTTGATCGGCTCGCCGCAACGCTGGCAGATGCCGTAGGTGCCGGCGTCGATGCGGATGATCGCTTGCTTGATTTTTTCGACTTCGTCCCGAGTGACGTTGCCGATGGCGTCCAGCACCTCGTCGTTCTCGGTCTGGGTCGCTTGTTCGGAAAAATCGCGGTCCACCGGTTGGTCGATATGCTTGACGTCGTCGGTGATTTTACTCAAGCGATCGTCCAACTCTTCCAGCATGTTCAGCAGCTGGTCGCGCACGTTGTCGTAGTCTTTCATAAGCGTCTCCGCGGCCCGGCCGTATCGCAATGGTGTTTGAGGCTGCCTGCTTTATACAACGAAGCCGATGGCGGGTGCAACCGGGCTGGACTATACTCGGCCGCAGTCTTTTCCCTACCGACACTGCCCCGATGGATCTCGCTCTCGAACGTTTATTGGACACCGCCAACCGGATTATCCTCGGCAAGCCCCGCCAAATCCGACTGGCGGTTTGCTGTCTGTTGGCCAGGGGGCATCTGTTGATCGAGGACATTCCCGGCGTCGGCAAAACCACGCTGGCGCACACCCTGGCCAAACTGTTCGGGATGGAGTACCAGCGCATCCAGTTCACCAGCGACATCTTGCCCGCCGACATTCTCGGCTCGTCGGTGTTCGATGCCCAACGCCAGACGTTTACCTTTCACGCCGGACCCATCTTCAAGCAAATGGTGCTGGCCGACGAAATCAACCGGGCCACGCCCAAGGCGCAAAGCGCGTTGCTGGAGGCGATGGAGGAGCGTCAGGTCACGATAGAAGGCAAGACCTATCCGTTACCCCAGCCGTTTTTTGTGATCGCGACCCAAAATCCAGCCCACCAGATCGGTACCTTCCCGTTGCCGGAATCGCAAGTGGATCGGTTTTTAATGCGGATAGAATTGGGTTATCCCAACCGCCAAGCCGAACGCGAATTATTGAGCGGCCGTCCCCGCCATGCCTTGATCGACAATCTGCCGGTGGTGATCGGCGCCGGCGCGTTGCTAGAAATGCAATTGGCCGCGACCGAGGTCCACGTTTCGCCGGCCTTGCTCGATTATCTGCAAGGCATCTTGGATTTCAGCCGCCACCACCCGGATTACGCCAGCGGCTTGTCGCCGCGCGGCGGCTTGGGATTATTGGCCGCCGCCAAGGCTTGGGCGTTCCTGGACCGGCGCAAGGCGGTGTTGCCGGAAGACTTGCAAGCCGTGTTACCGGCGGTGGCCGGCCATCGCTTGCAGGCCGGCGTGGTCGATTCGGCGGCCACCGTCGCGCCGATACTCGAACAAGTTGCCGTGTTGTGAGCCTGAAGCTGTCCGAGCGCTTTCGCCTGTCCCGCTTCATTCGCGGCGAAGCGCCGTCCGGCGACGCGATAGAACTCAATCACCGGCGTATCTTCATCATCCCCAACCGGCGCGGCTTGCTGTTCGCGGGATTGATCGGCGTGCTATTGCTGATCGGCTACGTTTACGGCAACAACCTGTGCTACTTGTTGGGCTTCTTGCTGGCCGGCGTTTTTTTCGTGACGATACTGCACACCTATCTGGCGCTGGCGGGCTTGGTGGTGCGGGCTGGGCGACAGGCGCCGGTCTTCGCCGGCCAACCGGCCGCTTACGTCTTTACCTTGGAACCGGGCCGGCGGCCGCGTCAAAATCTCGAGTTGCGTCTGCAAAGTCACTTGACGCTGGAATTGCCGGCCGAGCAACACCGCAGCGTCACGTTGTTCGAAATCGCCGCCCAGCGCGGGCGGCGCCAACCGGGCACTTTAACCGTGAGCAGTTGCTATCCGCTGGGTCTGTTTCGGGCTTGGTCGCCGTTGCGCTTCGACAGTCCGTTGCTGGTTTACCCGAAACCGGCCGAACCGGGCGCGCCCTTTCCCGAGCAAGCCGGCGGCGACGGCCAGGCGGGCTACCGGGCGCGCGGCGGCGATGAGTTCAATGGTTTGCGGGCCTACCAGCTCGGCGACACCCTGCGGCAAATCGACTGGAAAACTTACGCCAAGGGCCAAGGCGTGCACAGCAAACAATACGGCGGCAATACCGCCGCCGAGCTGTGGCTGGATTTGCAAGCGGCGCCCGGTCATCACCTGGAGGAGCGCTTGAGCCTGCTGTGCCGCTGGGTGGTGGACGCCGAACACGCCGGCCTGCGTTACGGCTTGGTGTTACCCAATCTGCGCCTGGCGCCCGATCGAGGCACCCAGCATTATCGGCGCTGCCTGGAAGCGCTGGCGGTGTTCCCGGCATGAGCGACTATTTACCCGACCGCCTGCTCTGGTTTGTATTGGCATCCACCGGCCTGATCGTGTTGCCGCATGCCTGGCATGTGCCGCTGCCGCTGTTCGGCTTTTTCCTGTTGCCGCTGGGCTGGCGATGCGTCGGTATCGGCCGGCCGGACTGCTTGCCGGGCAAGTGGCTGTTGTTCGCGCTGACCCTGGCCGGGCTAGCCTTGTTGTTCAGCCAGCAGCGCGGCGTGTTCGGCCGCGATGCCGGCACCGGATTATTCGTGGTGTCGCTGGGTTTGAAGCTGTTGGAGATCCGCGGCCGGCGCGACGTTTACGTGATCGTGTTTTTGTCCTTCATCGTCGCCGCCACCCAGTTTCTGTACGAAGAAAGCATCTTGATGGCCGGCTACATCGTGTTGGTCTGCGTACTCGGTCTGGCCACCTTGATTACGCTGAACAGCCAGACGCCGCGTACCGGTCCGGCGCTGTGGAATGCCGGCCGCTTGATTGCCCAAGCCGTGCCGGCCGCGCTGGTGTTGTTCGTGTTGTTTCCGCGACTGGAGGCGCCGCGCTGGAGTTGGTTGCAGGATACCGACAAGGCCAGGAGCGGCTTGAGCAACAAGCTGGAGCCGGGCGCCATCGCCGAGCTGAGTCTGTCCGGCGATTTGGTGTTCCGGGTCAAGTTCGCCGGCGAGCCGCCGCCAGCCCATTTGCGTTACTGGCGCGGGCCGATTTACGCCTTCACCGACGGCGTGGTTTGGCAGCAATTGCCCTACGCCGGTCGCGGCGAAGGCGATCCGACCTTTGATTCGACCCGGGTTTACGACTACACGCTGCTGATGGAACCGCAAAGCCAGCATTGGGTTTATGCGTTGGATTTGCCTTACCGCTATCCGCCGGAATTGCGCCGCAACGGCTTGTACCAATTGCTGGCCGACAACAACCCCGGCGAACGCGCCGAATACCGGTTGGCGTCCGCCCCCGGTTACCGCACCGGCGACCTCGACGACTCGGGACACCGGGAAAACCTGCAACTGCCGGGCAAGGTGGCGCCCAGGATCCAAACGCTGGTTGAGAGTTTGCGGGGCGGAGATAACGATCCGGAACGCTTCATCACCCGGCTGCTCGGGTATTTTCGCGAGCAGAATTTTCGTTACACGCTGACGCCGCCGACTATGCCGGTCAAACCCATCGAAGCGTTTTTGTTCGACCACCGGGCCGGATTCTGCAGCCACTACGCGACCGCGTTCGTTTACGTGTTGCGGGCGGCCGGCATTCCGGCGCGAGTGGTGGGCGGTTATCAGGGCGGCCAGTTCAATACGGTCGGCGGCTTTCTGGAAGTCCGCCAGGCCGACGCGCATGCCTGGGCGGAAGCCTGGCTGGCGGAACGCGGTTGGGTGCGCTTCGATCCAACCGCGGCGATCGCGCCGGAGCGCATCGAGCGCGGCGTCGATATCGACCTACAGGTTGCCAGCGGCGCGGTCAACTTTCGAGCCGCCAACTTCGACCCGAGGGCGCTGAGTTGGCTGCAACGCGGCGCTCAATTGTGGAGCAATGTCGATTATCAATGGCAGCGTTGGGTCATCAATTACGATAACGCCAGCCAACGCGAATTTCTGACGGCGCTGGGAATCCAGGATTGGCTAACGCTGGGGTACTGGCTGTTTGCCAGTTTGGCCGGCATCGGCGGGCTACTGGCTTGGCGGTTGTTGAAGCCCTTGCGTCGGCGCCGGGACCCGGTTGCCGAGTTGTACCGACGCTTTGTCGCGCGTTCGACCAGAGCGGGATTGATTGCCAAACCGGGTTACGGTCCGAGCGAGCTGGCGGAGCAACTCCGGCGCTTAAGGCCCGATCTGGCCGAACCGGCCGACCGCATCGCCGAAACGTTTAACCGCCTGTATTTCGAGGAAACCGGCGCCGGCGTCGATCTGACCGATTTGAAACGGCGGATCGACGCGCTACGCTGACCGGCCCGTTTTAGGGCTGACCCGCCGGGGAGGCGGCCGGCGCCGGTTTGACGACCGGTACGTCGCCGCTGGTGGGCGCCGGCGGCGCCTGGGTTTGGACCTTGGCCTGCTGGGCTTTTTCGGCTTGCAACTCCTTGTTGCCTTCACCGTACATGACGGCCGCGGTCATGAACAGGCCGGTGCAAACGAAGATGATCGGCATGCGGCCGGGCTTGTCCATCCAAAATAACAGCCACTTAGGCTTGAGCAAGCCGACCAGCAACAGGACTAAGGTCAAAATCAAGAGGTTGAAGCTGTAGTAAATCAGTGTGTTCATGTATCCGGGTCGGTTAGCGGCAAGTGAAATAAACCTATATTATTACCAGGCTTGGGATCGGCAATCATAAAAAATTACATCAGCCTCGGGAGGCAGTTATGGGCGGTTTCGGTTTATTCGTGACAGTGTTGTTCTTTTTCGCCATTTTGATGGTGTTCATGAGCGTCAAATCAGTGCCTCAGGGCATGGAATACACGGTCGAGCGTTTCGGTAAGTATACGGCGACCTTGACGCCGGGCTTGAACATCATCGTCCCCATCATCGATCAAATCGGCAGAAAACTGAACATGATGGAACAGGTCATCGACGTGCCGTCGCAGGAAGTGATTACCAAGGACAACGCGATGGTGCGGGTGGACGGCGTGGTGTTTTACCAAATCATGGATGCCGCCAAGGCGGCTTACGAAGTGAATTATCTGGACGTAGCGATCATCAATCTGGTGATGACCAACATTCGCACCGTGATGGGCTCGATGGACCTGGACGAACTGTTATCGCGCCGCGACGAAATCAACGCCCGCTTGTTGGCGGTGGTCGACGACGCGACGACGCCGTGGGGCATCAAAGTGACCCGGATCGAAATCAAGGACATCGCGCCGCCCAAGGACTTGGTCGATTCGATGGCCCGGCAAATGAAGGCGGAACGGGAAAAGCGCGCGCAGATTCTGGAGGCCGAAGGTTTACGGCAGGCGGAAATATTGAAAGCCGAGGGCTTGAAACAGAGCGCGATCCTGGAAGCCGAGGGTCGCCGCGAAGCCGCGTTTCGCGAGGCCGAAGCCCGCGAGCGTTTGGCCGAAGCCGAAGCCAAGGCCACGATCATGGTTTCCGAAGCCATCGCCAAGGGCGACGTGCAGGCGATCAATTTTTTCGTCGCGCAAAAATACATCGAATCCATCAAGGAGATCGCCACCGCCGACAACAGCAAGCTGATTCTAATGCCTTTGGAAGCTTCCAGCGTGATCGGGGCCCTGGGCGGTATCGGCGAATTGGCCAAGGAAGCCTTGTCCAAAAAAGGCTAGCGCGATGAGCGAATTCGACATTGTGTTCTGGTATTGGTGGGTGGCCGCGGTCGCCTTTTTGGGCTTGGAAATCCTGGTCAGCGGTTTCTTCTTTTTATGGCTGGCGGTGGCGGCTTTCGTGACCGGCGCGTTGTTGCTGGTCGTGCCGGTGATGGGATTTAATTTGCAATTGCTGCTGTTCTCGGCGATGGCGATCGCGGCGGTATTGGCTTGGCGGCGTTATGCCGGCGCCAAGGCGCAAACCAGCGATCATCCGCTGTTGAACCGGCGCGGCGCCCAATACGTCGGCCGCACCTTCAATCTGGTGGAAGCCATCGAAAACGGCCAGGGCAAGATCAAGGTGGACGATACGATCTGGAAAGTCCACGGCGAGGATTGCCCGGTGGGCGGCAAAGTCAAGGTCGTTGCGGTTAACGGCACCGTATTCGAGGTGGACGTTTGCCGTTAGGGCTTTAGAGGGTGACGGTTGCCGGCCGGACCGGCAACCGTCGGGCGAAGTGTCGAAAGCTTGCGCGCTGGAGTTTATTTTTTGACGTACAAGTCGGTAATCGTGCCTTCTATCATCTCCGCCGCGAACGCGAAGGTTTCAGACAAGGTCGGGTGCGGATGAATGCTCAGGCTGATGTCGGTGGCATCGGCGCCCATTTCCAGGGCTAAAACCGCTTCCGCGACCAGTTCGCCGGCGCCGGGGCCGGTGAAACCGGCACCCAAAATCCGGCCGCTGGTTTTGTCGGTCAAAATTTTGGTGATGCCTTCGTTGCGGCCCAAGGCCAACGACCGACCGCTGGCGGCCCACGGGAACACGGCTTTGTTAAACTCGATACCTTGCTGCTGAGCCTGAGTTTCGGTCAGGCCCATCCACGCCACTTCCGGATCGGTGTAGGCTACCGACGGAATCGTCAGCGCGTCGAAACCGGCTTTGTGGCCGGCGATGGTTTCGGCGGCGATTTTGCCCTCGTGAGTGGCTTTGTGCGCCAGCATCGGATTGCCGACGATATCGCCGATGGCAAAGATGTGGCCGACATTGGTGCGGCCCTGTTTATCAACCGGAATAAAGCCGCGTTCGTCGACGGTAACGCCGGCCTTAACGGCGTCGATTAATTTGCCGTTCGGCCGGCGGCCAACCGCGACCAACACCGCGTCGAACACTTCGCTTTCCGGCGCATCCTTGCCTTCCATCGCGACTATAATGCCGGCGTCGGTGGCTTCCATCGCTTTCACGCTGGTTTTCAGCCACAGGTTGTCGTATTGCTTTTTGATTTTGCGCTGCAGCGGCGTCACTAAATCCTTGTCGCAGCCGGGGATGATTTGGTCCATCAACTCCACCACGCTGATTTTCGAACCCAGCGCATGGTAAACGGTGGCCATTTCCAGGCCGATAATGCCGCCGCCGACGATCAGCAGTTTTTCCGGTACGAAGTTCAGATTCAGCGCATCGGTCGAATCCCAAACCCGCGGATCGTCGTGCGGGAAGCCGGGGATTTTGGTCGGCTGCGAGCCGGCGGCGACGATCGCGTGATCAAAGGTCACGGTTTGGCTGCCGGACTCGTTTTCGACGGTCAGGCTATTGGCAGAGGCAAACTTGCCGACGCCGTTGATGACGGTCACCTTGCGCTGCTTGGCCAGCTTCGCCAAACCTTGGTTCAAACTCTGGCTGACGCTTTGCTTCCAGCCGCGGATTTGATCCAAATCGACTTGCGGCTTGCCGAAGCTGACGCCATGCTCGGCCATCGCTTCGGCTTCGTGGATGATTTGCGCGACGTGCAACAAGGCTTTCGACGGAATGCAGCCGACGTTCAGACAAACGCCGCCCAGCACCGGATAGCGTTCGACCAGGACCACCTGCTTGCCCAGATCGGCGGCACGGAAGGCCGCCGTGTAACCGCCGGGGCCGCCGCCCAGGACCAGAACTTCGGCGTGAGTTTGTGTATTGCTCATGAAATGGAACTCCTAAATAACGAAATCGGTGAGGCGTGCCAGCTGATGCCGAAACGGCGCCCAAGCTTAACGGCGATTTTACAGGTTACCGCGACGGATCAAAAACTAAACTGAACCCCAGCGAAAAAACCGGCAACGCGCCGCCGACGCCGCATCCTGGCGCAATCTGTTTGCGCAAGCGCAGCGGGACGACGGTCGGTCCGCCGATTCAGGCGAGAGCAATCCAGGCTTTACGAAGTTGGCGCGCGATGCCTGATTGCTCGCATTGCCAATAGTCGGTGAGACGGAAGCCGCTTGGAAGCCTGCGGCGACATCGATGCCTTTCTAAAGTCGCACGATGCCCGCGCCTAATTTGCAAACCCGTTCGAGAGATCTTCGGAATGGACTAAACCGCACCGGCCGGCAGCGTGTAGACCGACTGCGAGGGCTCGCCGATAGCCGCCAAAAAGGCCGACAGGTCCGGCGCCGAGCCTGTCGTATAGTAGGTGGTGGCGCTGGCCGGTCGCCGGGGCGCGGCGGCGGACGGCAGCACTCGGGCCAGTTGCCGGGCGATCGCATCGGAAGGCTCGACCACCGCGACCGCCGGGCCGGCAATTCGCGAAATTTCCGGCGCCAGAAACGCGTAATGCGTGCAACCCAACACAATGGTATCGGCGCCGGCGGCGATGCCGGGGCCGATGAATTCATCCAACAAACGCAAGGTTGCCGCGCTACGAAATTCGCCGCGCTCGACCTGGTCGGCCAAACCCGGACACGGCTGCAGGATCAGGTTAACCTCCCGGCCGTGGGCGCGGCACAGTCGGGCGACCGATCCGCTCCGTATCGTGTTGGTGGTCGCCATGACCAATACGACTTTGGACTGGGTAATTTGCGCGGCCGGTTTGATGGCCGGTTCCATCGCGACGATCGGCAAGCCGTGCAGACTGCGTAGCTGTTGGGCGGCGACAACGCTGGCGGTGTTGCAGGCCAGCACCAAGGCCCGCGCGCCGCGTTGCACCAGGAACTCGGCGATTTGCCGGGCGCGCGCTTCGATGAACGCCGGCGCCCGATCGCCGTAAGGGGCGTGAGCGTTATCCGCGACGTAAACAAAGGATTCGCTCGGCAACTTTTCCCGAAGCGCCCGCAACACCGACAGCCCGCCGATGCCGGAGTCGTAAACGCCGATCGGCGCGGAAAAGGATTCGGTGGTGGGCATGGTCTGGTGTATGGCTCCCGTTTGGCGACCGTGGAATTTTCGCACATTCATCAAAAAACGCCCGCGCGGAAACCTATTTTAAGGTTCCGACCGCGCTCGGCCGGCATTCGGACGGAAATCCCCACCGCCGATCTGGCGCAATCGGACCGGGGCCAAGCGGCTCGTTATTCGCCGCACCCCGCCTTGCCGGACTTGACGTCGGCAACGCTGCAGGCGCCGAAACCAAGCAGTTGGCTATCCAGCAATGCGATTTTGCCGGAACGGCCGGCCGCGGAGTCGCCACTTTGTTGCTCGGCCGCCTGCTCTTGCGTCGGCGCGGAACGGC
This sequence comes from Methylomonas sp. BG-2, assembly GCF_057766305.1. Classification (NCBI taxonomy): domain Bacteria; kingdom Pseudomonadati; phylum Pseudomonadota; class Gammaproteobacteria; order Methylococcales; family Methylococcaceae; genus Methylomonas; species Methylomonas sp. BG-2. The sequence goes on from NZ_JBYMAP010000077.1 coordinate 15,305, forward strand.
TGGCGGCAGCTGCGGCGGCGCCCGCGCCGTCGGGCATGACCGGAGGTGTCGGGATCTGGCCGAATCCAATGCTGCTGCCCAGCACTTGAATATTGCTGGCACCGATCACCGCGCTGGCGGCAATCGTGACATTTTGACCGCCAATCCCGGCCTCGCCGGCATCGACCACGCCTTTCGGCGCGGCCAGCACTACATTGCCGATCCTGTCGCTGTTATAGCCCGATTGCGCCCGAATGCCGCTGCCGGAAATCGTCGGCGGAAATTCGACGATCAGCTGACCGGTGGTTTTGTCGATTCGGATATTCGGCGATGCAGTCGCCAAGGCCGCTTTGGCGCCCCGGCCGGCGTCGATATTGCCGTCCGACGACCAGACGCTAATGTCGCCTCCGGCCAGCGTGAACACCCGTTGCTGGTTCACCTGCAAGTCGTGTTTGACCAGGATATTAATGTCGCCTTCGCGCTGGGCAATGATGCCTAAATCAGCCTGGTCGGCTTTGCCGCCGGTAAATCCCGAGGCCAGGCCGACGTTGACCCTGCCGCCCGGCGCCAACAGGTTGATGTCGCCGCCTTGCAGGGTTTGAATTCGGCTGAAGAACAGTTTGATGTCGCCGGCAGGGGCGTCCGGAAACAACAGCGCGATCGCATCGTAACCGCGTTGGTAGGCGGCCTGTTGCTGGCTACCGGTCGTCGCGGCCGCCGCCTTGGCCGAGGCGCGAATTTCGTCGAATAGTACCGAGAGCGCGATTTGCAAGCGGCCGATCGGCGTGGCTTGTTGTTCCAAGGCTGCGCGTAAGCCTTGGTACGCGCCGGACACGACATAGATATTCAGGAAGTCTTCCAGCGGCGCGGTGAAATCGCCAAAACGGCTGCCGGCCAACACGCTAATGTCGGCACCTTGACCGGGTAGCGCGACATTGTGCAAATTGCCGACCGAGATAATGCCGCCGGACACGCCTAAGTCAATATTCCGCCCGGCCCACACGTTCAACAAACCCGGTCCGGCCAGTTCGATTTGAGCGTTGGTCGCGGTAAAAGCCCCGGTCGTCGGGTTTCTGAGCAATTCGTAGAGGATATCGCGGCCGGCGCTGATGCTGCTGACATCGTCCGCATGCAGATTCTGCAATGTCAAACCCAGGTTTTTAAAGTCCAGTCCGGCGTAAAAGCTTGTGGCCTTGGCGGTAATCACGCTGGCGACGCCGACTCCGGAAATGCTGCCGTGCGCGGCGATCAGCCGATTCGGCCGGTTATCGCCGGCATGCACCGACACATCCGCGTGTTCGGGCCAAACGCCGCCGGTGTCGGTCGGATTCAGGAAAGATGGCAAAAAGCTGGGATCGGCGTCCAGTTGCCGGATCTCGCTGCTACTTAGCGCGTCGATGCCCAGTGTCAAATTACCCCAGGCCACCAACTCCAGCGTACTGTCGGCGCTTGGGAATAACAAGATCGAATTATTGACGTTGATATCGCCGCTGAGCGCGTGGGCGGTCAGATTGCCGGGATAGTAGGACCACCAATCCACGCCGGCTTGAGCGATATAGGTTTGCGGATCGCCGGTGGCGGTCGGGAAGGTTTTGGCCAGTTGGTCGATCAAATCCACGTCGTTGTTAAATTCGATGTCGCCGGCCAGCGTTTGCAGCGCGATGCCGCTGCTCGGACCGTAATTGAAAAAGTAGCTGTTCACGATGGTCGTATTGGAACCCGTGGTAGCGGGTGGGACGCCGAACGGATTCAGCACCGCGCCGACCGCGATACCGGTCGCCGCTTGTAGGTTAAACACGGCATCGGCGATCGCGAATATCGGCCCCGCGCTGTAGACAACACTATCGTCGGTTGCGTCCGGATCGACTCTGCTGGCGGTAATCGCGCCACCGGCCTTAATGTTGGCAATGCCCTTGTCCACGAAAAACACGCCGCCGGCAATGTCGCCGCCGGCCCGCAGGTTCAAATCGCCGCCGCCGCGGATTAGCGGCGGGCTTTCGGCGATGTTGCCGTCGGCATCGACGGCGCCGGTCAGCTTGGCCGAAGTCGGCAACATCACCGACAAATCCAGGATGTCGCGGCCGGCGTTGATGTCGATATTGCCGCCACCCAGCGCGCCGAGGTTTTCCCGAAAGCCGAAGCTTTGGTTTTGGCCGCTAACGGTGGCCGGCGCATCGAAGCTGATGCCCCAGACCGTGGCGCCGGTCAAGTTGCCACCGTCTCCAAGGACGCTGGCGTGTTGCAGCCAATCGCCGAGAAACTGCGAGCTGACCGCGCCGACGATATCGCCGCC
>NZ_JBYMAP010000078.1:0-17458 GCF_057766305.1 Methylomonas sp. BG-2
CCGAATCGAGCGATGCGTGCGTTGCAAACCGACGAACGCGCATGGGTCGAAAAGTCTGGTACGCTGTGCCTACAGGGTGCGACCGGACGCACCGACTGAACCGATTTTTGAAAATAACAACGTATAAACCGGGGGCGGTCATGACGAGTAAGCAAGTAATCGAAACGCTGGCGAAACTGTGGTCGGCAATCTGGGGGTGGTTGCAACAGCGCTACCGCTATTGGACACAACAACCGCCGGCCGCCGAGGGTGATAAGCCCAAATCGCCGCGTTGGTTTTGGTATGCGTTGTTCGGCGTGCTATTGCTGTCGATACTGGCCGGCGGCGAGCGTATCGAAGGTCGCGAAATTCCCTATAGTCAGTTCTTGACGCTGATCAGCGACAACAAGGTCGAGAAAGCCGTGGTGACGCAACGCTTTATCAACGGCACGCTGAAGGCCGATGATAAAACACTGGGCAAGCAGTTCTTCACCGTGCCTTTGTGGGACGACGCCTTGGTCAAGCAACTGCAGGAGCATAAGGTCGAATACGTGGTGCGCGGCGGCGATAATTGGCTGAGTAATCTGCTGTTCAATTGGGTCATACCGCTCGCTATTTTCGTCGGGATCTGGATGTGGTTGCTGCCGAAAATGACCGGTGGGCCGGGCAGGTCGTTTTTGAATCTCGGCAACAAGGTCAAAATTCAACAAGAGGCGGTCAAAACCACCTTCGAAGACGTGGCCGGCGCCGAAAGCGCCAAACAAGAGTTAAAGGAAACCATCGATTTTTTAAAGTCGCCGGAGAAATTGCAAAAGCTCGGTGGCCGGATGCCGAAAGGGGTGCTGCTGGTCGGCGCCCCTGGCACCGGCAAGACGCTGTTGGCCAGGGCGGTGTCCGGCGAAGCCGGTGTGCCGTTTTTTAACATTAGCGCCTCCGAGTTCATCGAATTATTCGTCGGCATCGGCGCCGCCAGGGTGCGGGATCTGTTCGAACAGGCCCGTCAAAAAGCGCCTTGCATCATATTTATCGATGAATTGGACGCGATAGGCCGCAGTCGCGGCGGACCCATGGCGATGCCCGGCAACGACGAACGCGAACAAACCTTGAACCAGTTATTGACCGAGATGGACGGTTTCGACGCCACCTCGGGCGTGGTGGTGATGGCAGCCACCAACAGGCCGGAAATTCTCGACAAGGCCTTATTGCGCGCCGGCCGCTTCGATCGGCAAATCGTCGTCGACAAGCCCGATTTGATCGACCGGGTGGCTATCCTGGCCCTGCATTGCCAGGCGATGAGCTTGGCCGATGACGTGGATTTGCGGACCGTCGCCCAGCGTACGCCGGGCTTTGTCGGTGCCGATCTGTCGAACATCGCCAACGAAGCCGCCATTTTGGCGGCTCGCGGCGGGCGGGAAACCGTGGCGATGGCCAATTTCGAAGCCGCGATCGATCGAGTGATGGCCGGTCCGGAAAAGAAAAACCGTATCCTCGGTCCGGACGAGAAGCGCCGGGTCGCTTACCACGAGGCCGGTCACGCGCTGGTCGCGGAGAACTTGCCGACCGGCCAACCGGTGCATAAAATTTCCATCATTCCGCGCGGAGTCTCGGCGCTGGGCTTCACGCTACAACTGCCGATCGAGGAAAAATATCTGTCCACCGAAGCCGAATTGAAGGATCAATTGGCGATTTTGCTGGCCGGCCGCGCCGCCGAACAATTGGCGCTGGATAGCGTTTCCACCGGCGCGCAAAACGACTTGGAGCGCGCCAGCGAAATCGCGCGCAATATGGTGTGTTATTTGGGCATGAGCAAAAAACTGGGATCGAGGATCTACGGCCAACGCCAGCAATTGCAATTCCTGCCCGGCGATTTCAGCGAGCAGCGCAACTACAGCGAAGAGACCGCCCGCGTCGTCGATGCGGAAATCGCTGCATTGTTGGAAGAAGCCGAAAACCGGGCGGCGCGGGTATTGGCCGGCCGGCGCGCTCAGCTGGATAGGCTTGCCGAGTTGCTGCGGGAAAAAGAGGTGATCCAGCGCGAGGAGATGTTGGCGGTGCTGGCCGGTGTTTAAATCTAAATGATCGAGGGCGTGTGGAAATGACTGAGTTCAATCCCGACGACGGCGTTAAACGAGCGAAAAATATCGCCGCCGTGGTTTATTTAATCGTGCTGGCGTTTCTGGTCGGAGGCTCCTACCTCAACCAGCAAAGCGCCGAACCAAGCCAGTCGGAGGCGGCCGCACGCTGATTCCCGCGGGCGTCCGCCCGCGAAATCGCCCGGCACCGGCGGGCTTACCCGCTGGTTGGCTCGCCCCAACCAGCCCCGCGCCAGCCGAAGTGAACCGGTACCTGTCCCCGGATTGGCGGTCGGCCCGGCATGGCGCATAAAATCGGCCGTCGCCGTATGCCTCTCGCGCTGGAGGCGGCATTGACTTTGTAGGGCAACCCCAGTACCTTAGCCGGCCTTGTTTAAAACCTCACCAGCACCAGATCAAGAGTCGTTAATGGAAGAATTTCATCGCATCAGTCGCCTACCGCCTTATGTCTTCAACATCGTCAACGAACTGAAAGCCAAAGCCCGAGCGGACGGCGAGGACATTATCGACTTCGGGATGGGTAATCCGGACCAGCCGACCCCCCCGCACATTCTGAATAAAATGCTGGAAGTTGCTCAGCGCGACGATACCCACCGTTATTCGGTGTCCAAGGGGATTCCGCGCTTGCGCAAGGCCATTTGCGGCTGGTACAAAAAACGCTTCGACGTGGATTTGGATTTCAATACCGAAGCCATCGTCACGATAGGCTCCAAGGAAGGCTTGTCGCATCTGGCGCTGGCGACCCTGGGCCCCGGCGACGTGGTGTTGGTGCCGAATCCGGCCTATCCGATCCATCCCTATGGCGTCGTCATCGCCGGCGCCGACATTCGCCACGTGCCGCTGACGCCGGGCACCGATTTCTTCGAGGAATTGCGCAAAGGCATCGCCGAATGCTGGCCCAAGCCGAAAATGCTGATCCTCAACTTTCCCGGTAATCCGACCTGTCAATGCGTGGAACTGGATTTCTTCGAGAAAGTGGTCGCGATCTGCAAGGAACACAACATCTGGATCGTGCATGACATCGCCTATGCCGACATCGTGTTCGACGGTTACGTCGCGCCGTCGATTTTGCAAGTGGAAGGCGCGAAAGACATCGCGGTCGAGTTCTTCTCGCTGTCCAAAAGCTACAACATGCCCGGCTGGCGGGTCGGTTTCATGTGCGGCAATCCGACCTTGGTCGCGGCCTTGACCCGAATCAAATCCTATATGGACTACGGCACCTTCACGCCTATCCAGGTCGCGGCGATTACCGCGCTGGAAGGGCCGCAGGATTGCGTCAAGGAAATTTGCGATATGTACAAGGCGCGCCGCGACGTATTGTGCGACGGCCTGAACGCGATGGGGTGGCACGTGGAAAAACCCAAGGCGACGATGTTCGTCTGGGCCAAGATTCCCGACGCTTATCAAGGCATGGGTTCAATTGAGTTCGCCAAGAAATTGATCATCGACGCCAAGGTGGCGGTGTCGCCCGGCATCGGTTTCGGCCAGCACGGCGACGACCATATCCGTTTTAGCTTGATCGAGAACGAGCATCGCACCCGGCAGGCCTTGCGCAGCATCCGCAATATGCTGAAAAAAGACAACGTTGTATAATCGCCGGCCGTTTTGGCTGTGACTAAAGGAGTCGAATTTGAAGCCGGTTAGAGTTGGAGTATTGGGTTTGGGCACCGTCGGCGGCGGTACCGTCAACGTGTTGAAACGCAATGCCGAAGAAATCGCCCGCCGCGCCGGACGCGAGATCGTCGTGACCCGCGCCTCGGCGCGCGATCTGGATCGCGCCCGAATTTGCGATACCCAAGGCATCGCGTTGACCACCGACCCGTTCGAAATCGTCAACGATCCCGAGATTGACGTCGTCGTCGAATTGATCGGCGGCTACGAGCCGGCCAAACAATTGGTATTGACCGCGATCGCCAACGGCAAGCACGTGGTGACCGCCAACAAGGCCCTGATCGCGCTGCACGGCAACGAAGTGTTCGCCGAAGCCAGCAACAAAGGCGTGATGGTCTTGTTCGAAGCGGCGGTGGCCGGCGGCATACCCATCATCAAAGCCATCCGCGAGGGTCTGGCCGGCAACCAAATTCAATGGCTGGCCGGCATCATCAATGGCACCGGCAACTTTATCCTGACCGAGATGCGCGACAAGGGCCGCGACTTCGATGACGTATTAAAAGAAGCGCAAGCCTTGGGTTACGCCGAAGCTGATCCGACCTTCGATGTCGAAGGCATCGACGCCGGCCACAAATTGACGATTTTGGCATCGATCGCGTTCGGCATTCCGTTACAGTTCGATAAAGTCTTCACCGAGGGGATCACTAAAATCACCCGTCTCGACGTCGAATATGCCGAGGCCTTGGGCTACCGGATCAAGAATCTGGGTATCGCCCGCCGGACAGAGTCAGGCATTGAATTGCGCGTGCATCCGACGCTGATTCCAAAACGCCGCTTGATCGCCAACGTCGAGGGCGTCATGAATGCGGTCTTGGTGTGCGGCGATGCGGTCGGGCCAACGTTGTATTACGGCGCCGGCGCCGGCGCTGAGCCGACCGCGTCGGCGGTGGTGGCGGACTTGGTGGACGTGGTACGGGCAATGACCAGCGATCCGGAAAACCGGGTGCCGCATCTGGCCTTCCAGGCCGACGCTATCGCCGATATTCCGGTGTTGCCGGCCGAAGCCATCAAAACCGCTTACTATCTGCGTTTGACCGGCGAAGATAAGCCCGGCGTGCTGGCCGACGTCAGCCGAATTTTGGCCGCGCACAACATCAGCATCGAAGCCCTGATCCAGAAAGAGCCGTTACCCGGCGAAACCTCGGTACCGATCATCATGCTGACCCAGCAAACCTTGGAAAAAGAAATGAACGCGGCGATCGCCGACATCGAAGCGCTGGCCACGGTCAGCGGCAAGGTCGCGCGCATCCGCTTGGAAACTTTAGGATAATCAATGGCACAACACACACGCTACACCGGCTTGATCGAATATTACCGCGATCGCCTGCCGGTTTCGGAATCCACTCGTTTAATTAGTCTGGGCGAAGGCAACACACCGCTGATCCAATTGCAAAACATCCCGCGCCTGATCGGCAAGGATGTCGATATCTATGTCAAATTCGAAGGTCTGAACCCCACCGGTTCGTTCAAGGATCGCGGCATGACGATGGCGGTGACCAAGGCCGTCGAAGCCGGCAGCCAAGCCATCATCTGCGCCTCGACAGGCAATACCTCGGCCGCCGCCGCCGCTTACGCGGTAAGGGCCGGCATCAAGGCCTTCGTGCTAATCCCCGAAGGCAAGATCGCACTGGGCAAATTGGCGCAGACCCTGATGTACGGCGCCCAAATCATTCAGATCAACGGCAATTTCGACGCCGGCATGGCCTTGGTCAAGCAGGTCGCCGATCACGCGCCGGTGACCATCGTCAATTCGATCAACCCGTTCCGGCTGGAAGGCCAAAAAACCGCCGCGTTCGAAATTGTCGACGAACTGGGCCGGGCGCCGGATTTTCACTGTCTGCCGGTCGGCAACGCCGGTAACATCACCGCATATTGGAAGGGATACAGCGAATATGCAACCGACAGCGCCAGCCACAAAGCGGTGACCGACAAACGGCCGGTGATGTGCGGTTATCAAGCCGCCGGCGCGGCGCCGTTCGTGGCCGGCAAAATGGTCGACAATCCCGAGACCGTCGCGACCGCGATTCGGATCGGCCATCCGCAATCCTGGGATCTGGCCTGGAATGTCCAAAAAGAATCCGGCGGTTGGTTTGCTTCGTTTAGCGATGAGCAAATCCTGGCCGCGCAAAAAATGCTGTCGCAATTCGAGGGCATTTTCTGCGAACCGGCTTCGGCCACCTCGCTGGCCGGCGCGCTGCACGATATCGGCAGCGGCAAAATTCCGGACGGCAGCACCATCGTCTGCACATTGACCGGCAACGGCATCAAGGACCCGGATACCGCGATCGCCCAATGCAAGGACACTCATCCGGTGACGATAGACGCGACGCTGGATGCGGTGAAAAAAGCGATCCTGGACAACATGTGATCGCCGCCGCGAACTTGGCGAAGCCGGCTTAGCCGGCTTTTTTATTGGAAAATATGTACTTACAGGGCAGCAGGAAAGCAATCGTGCCGCGGCCGGTGCTGGTAAAGCACGGCCATTTCGCCGACATGGACCCGGTGTTGCAACGCATCTTCGCCAGTCGCGGCGTGCAGGGTAGCGACGAACTGGATCGAAGCCTGGCCCGTTTGCCGTCGCCGTGGCTGTTGTCCGGCATCAAATCCATGGTCGAGCAGTTGGTGAACGCGGTCGAGCAGGGCTTGGCAATCACGATCGTCGCGGATTTCGATGCTGACGGCGCCACCAGTTGCGCGCTGGCGATCAAAGGGTTGGCGCTGATGGGCGCCGGCCGGGTCGATTTCGTCGTACCCAACCGTTTCGAATACGGTTACGGCTTGACGCCGGAAATCGTCGAACTGGTCAAGCGCCAGATGCCCGATTTGATCGTCACCGTCGACAACGGCATTTCCAGCATCGCCGGCGTGGCGGCGGCCAAGGCGGCCGGCATCAAAGTGCTGGTGACCGACCATCATTTGCCCGGCCACGAATTACCGGACGCCGACGCCATCGTCAATCCCAATCTGCCCGAAGACAAGTTTCCCAGTCGCCACATCGCCGGGGTCGGCGTGATGTTTTACGTGCTGATGGCCTTGCGGATTCGGCTGCGCGAGCGGCATTGGTTCCAAAAAAACGGCATCGCCGAGCCGAATCTGGCGCAATTGCTGGACTACGTCGCGCTCGGCACCGTCGCCGATGTCGTGGCGCTGGATCAGGTCAACCGGATATTGGTACACCAGGGTTTGCTGCGGATTCGTTCCGGACAGTGTCAGCCGGGCATCAAGGCGCTCGCGGAAGTGGCCGGCAAAACGCTGGCCGGTATCCACGCCGCCGATCTTGGCTTTGCGTTGGCGCCGCGCTTAAACGCGGCCGGGCGGATGGACGACATGAGTTTGGGTATTCAATGCCTGCTAACGGAAGATGCCGGTTTGGCGCGCGACATCGCCGAGCAACTGCACGCGCTGAACCAGGACCGCCGCGATGTCGAAGGCCAGATGAAAACCGAGGCGATGGCCTTGCTGGCCGAAATGAAGGCGCTGGACGACAAGCACGTGCCGGCCGGGGTTTGCCTATATGATGCCAACTGGCATCAAGGCGTGGTCGGCATTTTGGCCTCGCGGATCAAGGACCGATTGCACCGGCCGGTGATTGCCTTCGCGCCGGCCGACCACGGCGACATCAAGGGCTCGGCCCGGTCGATACCCGGCGTGCATATTCGCGATGTGTTGGCCGATGTTGCGGCCGCGCATCCGCAGGTGCTGGAGAAATTCGGCGGTCACGCGATGGCGGCCGGCTTGACGATCAAATTGCACGATTACCCGCATTTTGCGCTCGCATTTGCCGGCGCGGTCGAGGCCCGCCTGGACGCCGTGGATCTGGAACAAAAAGTGTATAGCGACGGCGAGCTGGACGAGGCGCACCTGACGCTGGCCTTCGCCGAAATCCTGCAACAAGCCGCGGTTTGGGGCCAGGCTTTTCCGGAGCCGGTGTTTAACGGCGTGTTCGACGTCATCCAGTGCCGCATCGTCGGGCAGCAGCATCTGAAGTTGGTGCTCAAGTTACCGTTCGGCGGCCAATTGTTCGACGCCATCGCGTTTTTTGCCGACAGGCCGGAAAATTGGTTGGGTTGCCGCAAGGTTAATGCGGCTTTTAAGCTGGATATCAACGAATTCCGCGGACAACGCAGTTTGCAATTGCTGGTGCATTATCTGGAGAAATGGGAATGAGCTCGATCGGTTTCGAGCGCTGGCTGGACGCGGTACACCGACAGCGCTGGTGGTTGCTGCTAGCGATTCTGGTGTTGCGGATCGGCTTCTTGGCTTTTAACGGCCTGGATCTAATCGGCGACGAAAGTTATTACTGGGATTGGTCGCGGCAACCGGACTGGTGCTATTACAGCAAGCCGCCGATGGTGGCCTGGCTGATCGGCGCTTCCACCCGGCTGTTTGGCGATTCCGCTTGGGCGGTGCGGCTGCCCACCGTGTTGCTCGGCACAGGCTTTCTCTATTATCTGCACGCGACGGCTAATGCCTTCTACGGCGCGCGAGCCGCGGCGCTGACGCTGTTGCTGGTGCTGGCGACGCCGAATAATGTGCTGGCTAATTTTCTGATGACCATCGATCCGCCGCTGTACGGTTTTTGGATCGCCACGGTTTATTACCTGCGCCGCGCCGTGTTCGACGGCCACGAGCGGGCTTGGCTGTGGGCAGGATGCGCAACCGCGCTGGCCTTGCTGAGCAAGCAGGCCGCATTGTTGCAGCCGGTGGCGTTAGCGGCGTTCCTGGGCGCCAGTCCGGCACGGCGCCGGCATTTTCGAGGCGATTTCTGGCGCTATCTGGCCCCGGTCGTTTTGGCCGCGCTGCCTATTCTGCTGTGGAACCAGCAGCACGATTGGGTGATGTTCGGCCACAGCAAGAGCCATTTCGGCAACGAGGGCGAATTCGATAGCTGGCGGCGATTTCGCGATGCCAGGGACTTCTGGTTCTATCAACTGTTGCTGTTGAATCCGCTGATTTTTGTTTTGACGCTGGCGATGGCGTTGCGCGGGTTGTTCAGGTTTTTGCAATGGAGCGACGAGCGGCGCTTTCTTTGGTTGATGGGTCCCGTCTGGTTACTGGTGGTTTTGGCGATGAGTTTCGGCCAAAAAGTCCAGGGCAATTGGCCGATGCCGTTTTATTTCACCGGCTTCATTCTGGTGGCCGGCGCGGCGCCGGTGGCCGGACGCTGGTTGAAAGCCGGACTGGCGCTGGGATTGGCGATGGTCTTGCTGACCTATTCGTTGCCGGCGGTGTTACAAGCCTTGAATCTGCAAAATTCCAAGTTGGACCCGACCAAGCGCTTCAAGCAATGGCAGGTGTTGGCCGAGCGCATCGACGCGTATCGGACCGATTCCGGCCCGGAAAAGCCAGTTCTCGTCACGGTGGGGCATCGTTTTCTGGCCAGCCAACTGGCGTTTTATTTGCCCGATCATCCCCGTGTCTACCGTTACGAAGCCAGCGGCGGCGTGACTTCGCAATACGAAGTTTGGCCGGGTCCGATCGAGCGGATTGGCCAGCCGGCTTTTGTGGTCGCCGACGTTCGGGCCGAGCGCTTCGACCAGCGCTGGTCGAGCAGTCTGGAAGGCCTGACCTTACTCGGCGAGGTCGCCGATCCCGCCAAGCCGTCGACAAAATATTATCTTTATCGGGCCGAGAAACTGAAGACTTGGCCCGCGCCGTTAAAACTGAACCGGGAAGGCCATGCCGCACCATAAACTTGCTCGCGCCAGATTGGAATTGGCGATTTGGTTTCTGCTCGCGGTCATGACGACCTTGGTTTTCTGGTCGACCGATCTGGACTTGACGATCGCCGGCTGGTTTTATCGGCCGGACGTCCCGGAGCAAGCTTGGCCCTACCGGCATTGGTGGCTGGTTAAGCCGCTGTACGACTACGCGTTTCCGTTTACCGTGTGGTCGGGTGTCGCGGCGTTGGTGGTGTATATCTCCAGTCATTTTCACCACTTCACTCGCCGGTTCCGGCGGCGGGCGTTGTACATTCTGTTGGTGATTGCGATAGGGCCGGGCGTGGTCGTCAATTTGATCGTCAAGGATCATTGGGGGCGGCCGCGGCCGGTGCATGTGACCGAATTCGGCGGCGAGCATCGCTACGTCCCGCCCGGCAAGATCGGCGGCACGCCGGACAAGTCTTTCGTCTGCGGCCATTGTTCGGTCGGCTATAGTTTTTTCGTGCTGTATTTTCTGTCGCAAAACCACAAGCTGGTCTATCTGCTGTTGAGCTTGGCACTGGGTTGGACCTTGGGATTCACCCGGATGACCGCCGGCGGCCATTTTTTATCGGACATTCTCTGGTCCGGTTATCTGGTGTTTTTGGTGGCTTTCGCACTGTATTACGGTTGGTTTCTCGAGATTAAATGGTGCCGCCGCCGCGACGGTTAAAATCGGTAAGCGGACTGGGCTTTAGCGCTTGGCTTGATATAATGCCGACTGTTTTTGATTAATTCCTGACGAGAGATTTGCATGATTCAAGGTAGTATCGTTGCTCTGGTAACCCCAATGACGGATGACGGCGCTGTGGACTTCGCCGCTCTGAAGCGCTTGGTGGAGTTTCATATCGAGCACGCTACCGACGCCTTGGTCGCGGTTGGCACCACCGGCGAATCGGCGACGCTGGACGAAGACGAACATTGCCGCGTGATTCAAGCCACCGTCGAGTACGTCGCCGGGCGGATTCCGGTCATCGCCGGCACCGGCGCCAATTGCACCCGCGAAGCGATCGCGCTGACGCGGCGGGCTAAAGCGGCTGGCGCGGATGCCTGTTTATTGGTGACGCCGTACTACAACAAGCCAACTCAGGAAGGTTTGTATCTGCATTACAAAGCAGTGGCGGAAGCGGTTGACATTCCACAGATTCTCTACAACGTGCCGGGCCGCACCGGTTGCGATTTATTGCCGGAAACCGTCGGTCGCTTGGCGCGAGTGGAAAACATCGTCGGCGTGAAAGAGGCGACCGGCAAATTGGAAAGAGTCCAGCAAATCCGCGATCTCACCGGTGCCGAGTTTGCGTTGTATACCGGCGACGACGCCACCAGCCTGGAGTTTTGTCTATTGGGCGGCAACGGCAGCATCACCGTCACCGGCAACGTGGCGCCGCGACTGGTTCACGACATGTTGACCGCCGCGATGCGCGGCGACCGGGCGACTGCCGAAGCGATAGACGCTAAATTGCAAGGTTTGCATGCCAGCCTGTTCATCCAGTCCAATCCGATTCCAGTGAAATGGGCCGTCGCCGAGCTGGGCCTGATCGGCACCGGTATTCGTTTACCGTTGACCTGGCTGACCGAGGATTGCTTCGATCCGGTAAGAACCGCGATGCGGCAGGCGGGTGTACTTTAATATGCGCGCCCTTCGGTTAGGCCGCTGGCTGTGGTTGGTCGGCGTACTGAGCGCGGCCGGCGGTTGCGGTTACGTCAAAAGTCTGTTTCCCGATAAAGAGCGGGATTACCAATTTACGACCGAGATCCCGGAACTGGTCGTGCCGGACGATTTGAAAAACAAAACTTTTCCGACCCGCGCGCCCGCGTCGCCGAGACCCGACACCCCGGCGCCGGTCGCCGCGACAGCTCCGGCACCCGTCGAAAGCGACAATGTCGAGGCCACTTCGGTGGCGGCCGAGCTGCCGTCAACGCCGATGCCGATGCCGAACGAGTCGGCCGCGAAGCCGGAAGTCAGCAAGGCGCAAACCGCGCCGGCGCCTAGCCGCACCCAGGTTGAATCGGCCGGCGAAAGCCCGCGGCGCCAATCCAGCGACGGTGTCAGCAGTCTGGAAATCGACCAATCCATTACCCAAGCTTGGTGGCTGGTCAGCAAATCGCTGAGCCGCCAAAAATTGGAAATCGTCGAACGCAATATGGACAAAGGCTATTTCTTCGTCAAATACGATCCGAATGCGATCAAACCCGAAGACGGCTCTATTTGGGACGAGTTTACCTTCATGTTCGGCGACGATCCCAGCCAGGAACTCGAATACCGGATCAGCTTGCAGGCGCTGGCGGCAGATGCCACCGAAGTGACGGTGCAAGACAGCCAAGGCCGGAGTTTGTCCAACACCGCCGCGACCTCGTTGTTGCGCTTGATTACCGATGGTATCAAGCAGGATTTGCCGGCGGACGGCGAGCCGGCGGCGCAACCCTGACGAGTTTGCTCCGGCGCGGCCCGCGCGCCAGAATTCACCGTATCTACAAGCTTCGCGGCCTGAGCCGCGCCTAATATCGAGTACACACGCCCATGTTGACCCTACCCGGTAGCTCCGCACTGTCCCGTTTTCGAATCGAAAAACTACTCGGCGTCTTACAAGCCCGCCAGCCGCAAGTTACCGCGTTGACGGCCCGCTATCTGCATTTCGTGCAATTGGCGGCCGACCTGGATAACGAACAGCGCGCGATGCTGGAACGTCTGCTGGATTACGGCGATCGGCAAGAGGCTTGGCCGGCGGAACCGACGAACCGAGTTTGCGTCGTGCCCAGGCTGGGAACCATTTCGCCATGGTCCAGCAAGGCCTCGGAGATTGCCGAACGCTGCGGCTTGACCTCGGTCAAGCGCATTGAGCGGGGTATTGAATATGCTTTCACGACCGCCGTACCGCTCGGCGATGCGGAAATGGCGGCGTTGGCCGCCTCATTGCACGACAGGATGACGCAGCAAGTCGTCACGAATCTTGCCGAACTGGCCTTGTTTGCCGAACACGAGCCCAAACCGCTGCAAACCGTGGCGATCATCGAACGCGGCCGCGCCGCGTTGGAGCAAGCCAATGGCGAGTTGGGCTTGGCGCTGTCGGCCGACGAAATCGAGTATCTGACCGATAGTTTCAGCCAGCTCGGCCGCAACCCGACCGACGTGGAACTGATGATGTTCGCGCAGGCCAACTCCGAGCATTGCCGCCACAAGATCTTCAACGCCAGTTGGACCATCGACGGCGAGGAACAGGCCAAATCGCTGTTCGCGATGATACGCAACACCCACAGCCTGCACCCGCAAGGCGTGTTGTCGGCTTACAAGGACAACGCTTCGGTGCTGGCAGGGCCGAACGCGCGGGTGTTTATCCGCGACGCCCACAGCCATCGCTACGCTTACGTCGAGGAAGCCGCGCACATTTTGATGAAGGTCGAGACTCACAACCATCCCACCGCGATCTCGCCGCATCCCGGCGCCGCCACAGGTTCCGGCGGCGAAATTCGCGACGAAGGCGCTACCGGGCGCGGTTCCGCGCCCAAGGCCGGTTTAACCGGCTTCAGCGTGTCGCATCTGAAAATCCCCGGTTTTTCGCAGCCCTGGGAAGCCGACAACGGCAAGCCGGAGCGCATCGCCTCGGCACTGGACATCATGTTGGAAGGCCCAATCGGCGGCGCGGCGTTCAACAACGAGTTCGGTCGGCCTAATCTGGCCGGCTATTTCCGCAGCTTCGAGCAGCCCGCCGAAAACGGCGAAGCCAACCAATACCGTGGCTACCACAAGCCGATCATGATTGCCGGCGGCCTGGGCAACATTCGGCCGATGCTGGTCGAGAAACAGCCGATTCCGGCCGGGGCGTTGATCGTGATCCTGGGTGGCCCGGCGATGCTGATCGGCCTGGGCGGCGGTGCGGCCTCGTCGCAAACCTCCGGCGCCAGCGCGGCGGAACTGGATTTTGCCTCGGTGCAACGCGAAAACCCGGAAATGCAGCGCCGGTGCCAGGAAGTGATCAACCATTGCAACTCGCTGGGCGAGCATACGCCGATCGTGTCGATTCACGACATCGGCGCCGGCGGTTTGTCCAACGCGGTGCCGGAAATCATTCACGATTGCGATCGCGGCGGCCGCTTCGAATTGCGCAAGGTGCAAAACGCCGACAAGGGCATGTCGCCGATGCAGATCTGGTGCAACGAAGCGCAAGAGCGCTACGTGGTTGCGATCAAGCCTGAATCCCTGGCGCTGTTTCAAAGCTTTTGCGAGCGCGAACACTGCCTGTACGCGGTGATCGGCCATGCCACCGACGAAGAACACCTGACCCTGAGCGACGAATGGTTCGGCCACTCGGCGCCCATCGATTTACCGATGTCGGTATTGTTCGGCAAGCCGCCGAAAATGCACCGCGACGTGCAGCGGCTGCACAAAACCTTGCCGGATTTGGCTTTAGATCAAGTCGAGCTGGCTGAAGCGATTAGACGGGTATTGGCGTTTCCGGCCGTTGCCGACAAAAGTTTCCTGATCCACATCGGCGACCGTTCCGTCACCGGTCTGGTCGCTCGCGACCAGATGGTCGGCCCGTGGCAAGTACCGGTGGCCGACGTTGCGGTCACCGCGTCCGGCTTTCAGGCCTACACCGGCGAAGCGATGGCGATGGGCGAACGCACGCCGTTGGCCTTGATCGACGCGCCGGCCTCGGGCCGCATGGCCATCGGCGAAGCCTTGACCAACTTGGCCGCCGCCCGCATTGGCCAACTGAACCACGTTAAACTTTCGGCGAACTGGATGGCGGCTTGCGGCAGCCCCGGCGAAGACGCGGCCCTGTTCGATACCGTCAAAGCGGTTGGTATGGAACTATGCCCGGAATTGGGTATCGCTATTCCGGTCGGCAAAGACTCATTGTCGATGAAAACCGTCTGGCAGGACGATCAGGGCAACAAAACCATGACCTCGCCGCTGTCGTTGATCATCACCGCCTTCGCGCCGGTACAAGACGTGCGCGACACGCTGACACCGGAACTGAAGAACGAGGACAGTGTATTGCTGTTGATCGACCTGGGCCAAGGCAAAAACCGCCTCGGCGGCTCGGTATTGGCGCAAGTTTACAATCAGCTCGGCAATCAAGCGCCGGACTTGGACAACGCCGACCTATTCAAACGTTTTTTCGACGCCGTCCAAACCCTAAGCCAGCAAGGCCTGATCCTGGCCTACCACGACCGGGCCGACGGCGGTTTGCTGGCGACGGTGGCGGAAATGCTGTTTGCCGGCCGCCAGGGTGTGGATATGGATATTTCGGACTTGACCGGCGATGCGCTGGCGGCGCTGTTCAACGAGGAGTTGGGCGCGGTGCTGCAGGTCAAAAACAGCGACTTGAACCAAGTTGCCCGCCTGCTGGATCACGCCGGCCTTGACGATTGCAGCCATGTGGTCGGCCGCGTCGTCGATGGTCAACAGTTGCGGATATTCAAGGCTGGACGCGCGTTGTACAGTGCCACGCGCGCCGAATTGCAGCAAATCTGGTCGGAAGTCAGCTACCGTATGCAAGCGCTACGCGACAATCCCGATTGCGCCAAACAGCAATTCGAACGCATTGCCGACGACAGCGATCCCGGTCTGTCGGCGGTGTTGACTTACGACATCAACGACGACATCTGTGCCAAATTTGCCGTTAGCGGACGACCCGCCGCGATGTCAGAAGTGCAACTCGTTGCCGGGAACAATGACGGCCGACCGAAAGTGGCGATCCTGCGCGAACAGGGCGTCAACGGCCACGTGGAAATGGCGGCGGCTTTCGATTGGGCCGGTTTCGCCGCGATCGACGTGCACATGACCGACATTATCAGCGGCCGGGTCAGCCTCGGCGACTTCAAGGGCTTGGTGGCCTGCGGCGGCTTTTCCTACGGCGACGTGCTCGGCGCGGGCGGCGGTTGGGCCAAATCAATATTGTTCAATCCCAAGGCGCGCGACGAATTCGCCGCGTTCTTCGCCCGCCCGGATACCTTCGGCCTGGGGGTCTGCAACGGCTGCCAGATGATGTCGGGCTTGAAGGACATTATCCCCGGCGCGGAGCATTGGCCGGCCTTCAAACGCAATTTGTCGGAGCAGTTCGAAGCGCGCGTCGCCATGGTCGAAATTCCGGAGTCGCCGTCGATTTTCTTGGACGGCATGGCGGGGTCCAGGCTGCCGGTGGTGGTGGCCCACGGCGAGGGCAGGGCCGATTTTGGCGAACAGGACCCGAGCGGCGCGCTGGTCGCCGTGCGCTATGTGGACAACGCCGGGCAACCGACCGAAGCCTTCCCGGCCAACCCGAACGGATCGCCGTTCGGCATTACCGGCCTGACAACCCGTGACGGTCGCTTCACGATCATGATGCCGCATCCCGAACGCTGCTTCAGGGCCGTGCAAAACTCCTGGCATCCGGCCGATTGGCGCGAAGACGGCGCTTGGCTGCGGATGTTTCGAAACGCCAGGGTTTGGGTCGGCTAATTCCGTTTGGTTGGTCGATTAATCGGTCCGGCAGGTTTCCGTGACGTTGCGGGTGGTCTTGAATGGTGCCGAAGCCGAGACTTTGGGTATTGATGTCGCGGCGTTGGCGGCATTGGACATTGCGCTGTGTCCGGAGGACCGCATGGCGTCGGCGGATGCCGACATTGTATTGTTGACTGGCGCCGAGTTGGCGTCTCTGATCAACACGCAGACCCGTGATCATCCCGGCCGCAAAATTGTGGCGGTGATAGCAATGTCGGTCGATGAAGCTGTGAACTGCTTGGCTAACGGCGCGCTGGCTGTCCTGGTGGCGCCGCTACCAGCCGAACGGCTGGCGCCGATTCTTCGGCAAGTCGCGGCGGGCAATTACTTTATCGATCAGCGCCTCGCGCAACTGTTGGCCCTCCGCCAGCTCAAGAAAATCCTAGATCCGTTCAATGCTTTAAGCTCGCGGGAATACGATGTGTTTTGTCTCTTGGCCGATGGTAAATCACTAGCCGAAATCGCGGTTCAACTGGGCGTTAGCCGGAAGACGGTTTCCAACAATCAGACCCAAATCAAACTTAAGCTCGGTCTAGCCGGCCGAACCGACCTCGTTGCTTATGCAAAAAGACATGGCCTCCTAGGTTAAATTGGCTATAATTCCCGCGAATCGGGAATTTTTCCTTTTTTTAAACAGCCCTCGGGAGGATGTCATGAATAAGTCACAAATTGGAATTGCCGTTGCTTTGCTGGTTTTCGCCGGCGCCAGCGGCGCGGCCGACCAAGGCTTGGAAAATTGCTTGCAAGCGGTCAAAAAAGACAAAGCCGGTGAATTATTGAAACTGGAAAAGCTCAATATCGCCGGTAAAGGCGCTTACGAAGTCGAAGTCCGCGACGCCAATCGGGCGGAGTGGGAATTTGTTTGCGACGCCGATAGCGGCAAAATCACCGAACGCGAAACAGAAGTCGCCGACCCTAACACCAGCAGCTTCAAGAAAAACGTCAAGGTCACCGAGGAAGACGCCGCGGCCACGGTACTCAAAGCTTATCCCGGCACAGTCCAGGAAGTGGAATACGAAGTCGAGGATAACGGCGCGTCTTCTTATGAATTCGATGTCGTTAGCGACAAAGGCGTGGAAACCAAGGTCGAAGTCGACGCCGCATCCGGCAAAATCATCGAAACCGCGACCGAAGAGTGGGAAATCGGCGAAGAAGCCGACGAACTGCGCTAAGTTTTCGCGAGCGTAGCGGCTCATTCCCGAACCGCTGCGCTCGGCTTTCAGGTGGTGGATAATCCGCACTGTTCCAATTAACCATCGCGAGACAGCCTGCGGGCGAACCCTTTTCAGCCCGATTACAAACGCCTTTGGTCGCGGCAAAAGTCTCCGCATTTGCTTTCCTCATTCTTCGGGGCCGCGCCCCGTCATGACTGTTCGGTCGAATAACCGCCGAGCTTTCCAGGGCGTTCGAAACCGGCCTGCCGGGTTCTGAGCATCGTTTCCAACACGTCCTTACTTTGGCCGGCAAGCGTTGTCCGGCGATACAAGCAACCCAAGGTTTCGTTAACGGATCGCCCCGGCGCGGGG
>NZ_JBYMAP010000079.1:0-17407 GCF_057766305.1 Methylomonas sp. BG-2
CGCCGATCCAGACCGTTCTCGCAAACACGCTTCGTTCGGGCTTTTGTCCGGATTGGAAAAGACTGGATGCCGTACAATTCCTGTTCGGTAGCGCGGAAAGTCGGACATCGCTTTGCGTCCGATCAACGCGCGGAGTCCGCTTGCGTCGATTCGGTCAATCATCGGATCATGGGCTGCACGACATAATTATTCAGCCGTTGGGAGGCGGCATCCATGCCTGACACTTTTAGCGCCGGCGAGAAGCCCAGGATTCTGATCGTCGACGATGTTCATGAGAATCTGCACACCTTGTTAAACATACTCCGCGGCGAGTATGCGATTTTGGCGGCGACATCCGGCGAAAAAGCGCTGGAGATCGCCCAGCGCCAGCCCACGCCCGATTTGATCCTGCTGGACGTGATAATGCCGCAGATGGATGGCTATCAGGTGCTCGAGTGCCTCAAGGCCAACGATACCACCTTGGACATACCGGTAATCTTCGTCACCGCCGCGACCGAGTCGGGCGATGAAGCAAAAGGGTTTCAGATGGGGGCGGCGGATTACTTGAGCAAGCCGGTCGTCCCGGAAACCTTGCTGGCCAGGGTGCGTACCCATCTGGCGCTAGCCGCCTACCGTAAACGCTATGGCCGACTATAATTTGCCTCATTGCCCAAGCCCACACCATTCATGAGTAAAAATGCCAGCGTAGTAAACAAGTCCAGACCGACGATTTTGGTGGTCGACGATTTGCCGGAAAATATTCATGGTCTGTTGGAAGCGTTGAAGGGCGACTACGGCATACTGGTTGCCACCGACGGTCAAAAGGCCCTGGATTTGGTATTCGGTCCCACGCCGCCGGATTTGTTGTTGCTGGACATCATGATGCCCGGCATGGACGGTTACGAAGTCTGCCGGCGCATCAAGGAAAATCCAGCCACCGAGGGCATTCCGGTTTTGTTTGTCTCGGTGGTCGATGCCGCGATCGAAAAGGTACGCGGCTTTTCACTGGGAGCAGGGGACTACATCACCAAACCCTTCGATATCGACGAAGTTCGGGCTAGGATCAAAACCCATCTGGAGCTGAGCCGCCTCCGGCGCGCGCTGGAAGGTCGGGTGCACAGGCTCAACGAATATACCCGGGCGACCGATGCCGCCAACATCGTCTCCCGTACCGACGCCGCCGGCGTGATTACCTTCGTCAACGACACTTTCGTGGATACCTACGGTTACAGCCGTGACGAGGTGATCGGGAAAACGCATAAACTGATTGCCGATCCCGATACGCCGTGCAGCCTGTTTCGGGAAATGTGGCAGACCATCGGCGGCGGAGAGGTTTGGCGCGGGATTTACTGCAATCGCCGCAAGAACGGCGACACGGTTTATATCAACAATACCATCGTACCGGTGATTGGCGCCGACGGTCGCCCCAGCGAATACATGTCTTGCAGCGTGGACGTCACCTGTCTGATACGCCAGGAAGAGCTGATCCGCGAACAAGCCACCGACAAGTTGACCGGACTGCCCAACCGAGTCAAATTGATGCAGGATCTGGAAGCCGCCAGCGAGCCCTTGCTGGGAATGATCAACATCGACCAATTCAAGGCCATCAACGACTTTTACGGCTTGGCCAACGGCGACAAGGTCTTACTGGAAATCGGCCGGCGCTTGGACCGGATGGGCGGAGGTTGGGTCGAAGCCTATCGCATCGGCGGCGATTTGTTCGCGATGCTGGCGGCGGGCGACGATTGCACGCTGGAACAATTCGCTTCGTTGATAGGCCGCATCATGCGGCACCTGGAAGAAGAACCGGTCGATTGCGACGAGGATCGTATTTTCATTCAAGTCACGGCCGGTATTTGCCAGGGTACCAACAACTGCTATACCCACGCCGCGCTGGCCTTGGCCAGGGCCAGGGCCGAACAGCGCGACTATTTGGTCTACGACGAGGAAATGGAGGTGAAGTCGTATTACCGTGACAATATCCGCTGGAGTCAAAAGATTCGCTCGGCTTTGGCCAGCGGTCGGATCGTGCCTTATTACCAACCCATCGTCGACAACGCCACCGGACGCATCGTCGAATACGAAGCGTTGAT
The DNA here is from genome assembly GCF_057766305.1 of Methylomonas sp. BG-2. NCBI lineage: Bacteria > Pseudomonadati > Pseudomonadota > Gammaproteobacteria > Methylococcales > Methylococcaceae > Methylomonas > Methylomonas sp. BG-2. The sequence goes on from NZ_JBYMAP010000079.1 coordinate 2,073, forward strand.
GCGGATGATAGACGAGGACGGCACGGTGATTCCGCCGACTTTCCTCGGCGTTGCCAAACGCTCCCGCCAATATACGGCGTTAACCAAAACCATGGTCGATAAAGTCGTTGCCGCGTTACCGCACTGCAGCGGGTTGATGGCGCTGAATCTGACCGTCGAAGACATCATCGACGCCAACACCGCCGACTTTCTTTACGAACGTCTGTCGCCGCCCGACGTTGGGCCGCGTATCGTGTTGGAAATCACCGAGACCGAAGGCATCGAAAATTATGGCGAAATCGCCGAGTTCATCGAACGGATGAAGGCCCGGGGCTGCCGTTTCGCGATCGACGATTTCGGTAGCGGCTATTCCAATTTCGCCCACTTGTTACGGCTGAAGATCGACTACCTCAAAATCGACGGCTCCATCATCATGAACATTATCGATAGCCGCGATTCGCAAGCGATCGCTCACGTCATCGTCGATGCGGCCCGACGTTTGGGCATGAAGACCATCGCCGAATTCGTTGGTAGTCCGCGGATACAGGCCAAGGTCAAGGAGTTGGGCATCGATTATTCCCAGGGCTATTACATCGGCCAGCCCTCGCCGGTGGCGGCCGCTAGCTACACCGAAGCGGACGTTTGAGGACATGCCGAGCCGCGTGTCAGCTCAGCTCAAATCGATCCGGTTGGCGCCGGTGAGGGCGGCGGCTTGGCTGGCGGGCATCGGACTGTTGAGCGCGATCTGCGGGCAACCGGCGCGGGCCGATCCCAGCATGGCTACGCTGCGCGGGCGGGTCGAAATGTCGGGATTAGCCGACCAAGCCGGCGCCCAGATTATCGTCACCCATTTGGATCGCGGCTTTTCCACCCGCACCGTCTCGCGCGAAGGCGGCGATTACGTGTTGATGGCATTGCGCCCCGGCCGCTACGCGTTGAAAGTGCTGACACCGGACGGCCGCAGCGCCGAGCAGGCGTTGACCTTGCAAGTCGGGCAGGCAATGACGTTGGACTTGGCGGTCGGCGCCGAAGCCGGCGCCGAAACCGCTTCGGAAATCCGCAATCCGGAGCTGGCGACCTATCTGACCCCGGAACAAATGCAGCGCCTGCCGCAGATCAACCGCAACTTCCTGAACTATGCCGATCTGGCGCCCGGCGTCAACGTCGTGACCGATCCGGACGGCAGTACCCGCTTGCAAAGCGGCGGTCAGCGGCCGGACAGCGTCAATCTGTATATCGACGGCGTCAGCCAAAAAAATTACGTGGTGCGCGGTGGCGTGGCCGGCCAGGATTCCAGCCGCGGCAACGTATTTCCGGAATCGGCGGTCGCAGAATACAAAGTCATCAGTCAAAACTACAAGGCGGAGTTTGACCAAGCCAGCGGCGCGGTGATTTCGGTGCAGACCAAATCCGGTGGCAACCAGTTTCACGGCGAAGCGTTTTACGACCACACCAATCAGGATTTGCGCGCCGCCACGCCCAGCGAAACGCTGAGCGGCCGCTACGACAACATGCAGGCCCAATACGGCGTGACCCTGAGCGGGCCGATCGCCCGCGACGCGGCGCATTTTTTCGTCGCCTACGAACGCAAGCAAAACGACGATTTCACGGGCGTGGGCACTGCCGACGGCGGGGCGTTACCGGCGCGCTACCGGTCGCTGCTCGGCGAGGTGAATCGGCCGTTCGAAGCCGATCTGTTTTTCGCCAAGCTGGATTGGGCGCTGGACGACCGCAATCTGCTGGAAGCCTCGTTTAAGTTGCGCGACGAGACCCAAATACTTGGCATCGGCGGCGGCAATGCCGAACCGAGCGCGCTGGACAAGGGCAATGCCGAAAAACGCCTGGACTTCAAATATCAATACAGCGCCGAGCATTGGGTCAACGAAGCTCGCTTCACCTACGAAGACAGCAGTTGGCGGCAGCAGCCGGCGCATTTGAACGCCGGACAGCAACTGCAGCGTTTGGACGGCACCTTGAGTGGCGGCAATTTAAGCAGCGCGACGGTACTGAACGGCGGCGGCGCCGGAAACTTTCAAGACAAAGGCCAGCGCGGTCCGGGCTTGCAAGACGATCTGACCTTTAGCGGTTTGAACTGGCACGGTTCGCATGTGGTAAAAGTCGGCGCGAAGCTTAAATACATCGAATTACAGGCCTTGGAGCGCGACCCCTACAATCCACAATTCAGCTACAACCTGAACAACCCGGACGGAACGCCCTACCGGGTCACTTGGGCCGCGCCGATGGCCGGACTCGGCGACGGCAACGGCGCGACCTCGACCGGCGTCAGCCAAGTCGGGCTCTATCTTCAGGACGATTGGGAACTGAATCGTCACTTAAGTCTCAGCTTGGGCGCGCGCTGGGATTACGAGTACAACCCCGGTTACCTGAATTTCGTCACGCCAGCCGGCGTGGCAAGCGCGTTGCGCGGGTGGAGCAATATCGCGGACGGCCGCGGCGGCTATAATCTCGAGGATTATCTGAGCAATGGCCACAACCGCCGGGCCGACGCCGACAATATCGCGCCGCGGCTGGGTTTTGCCTACGACGTTGGCGGCGATCAACGCCATGTGCTATTCGGCGGCTTCGGCCGAGCCTATGACCGCAACATTTACGATATGCTGCAACTCGAGCGCACCAAGGGCAGTTATCCGTCGTTCAGCCTGGCGTTTCAAGGCGACCCGAACTACGATTGCGACGCGGGGGCCGATTGCATCGCCTGGGATCCGGCCTATTTGAATTACAGCGGCGAACAACTCAGCGCGCTGACCGGCGCCACGCCGGCCAGCCGGGAAATCAATTTATTGCGTAATAATCTGAAAACCCCGTTTGCCGATCAATTCAGCCTCGGAATCCGGAATCGCATCGGCGATTGGTATACCGAACTGGCGGTGTCGCATGTGCATAGCTACGACGGTCTGGTGGGCTTGCTGGGCGGGCGCAATGCCGACGGCAGTTTTTACCGCGCCGGTAGTGATCTGGGCGGGACGTTTCAAGCGGTTCCTGGTTACGGTCAGCTGATTTTGTTCGACAACGGCGTGCAGACCAAAACCAACTCGGTGTTTTTGAAGGCCGAGAAGCCTTACGCCAAGGAAAGCGGTTGGGGCGCCAGTTTTGCGTACACGTTTACCGATTCGGAGGAAAACAAACCGCAATCGTTTCTGGACAACAGTAGCTATTTGTTCGAAAAGCCCGATACGCATAGCGTCGGTTGGCTGGATACCTCGGGCGTGCGCGCGCATAAGCTGGTGACCACTGGCAGTGTCGATTTACCCTGGGACTTGGTGTTTGCCGCCAAACTCACGCTGGCAACGCCCGAAACCCGCTACGGCATTCATTGCCTCAGCGGCGCGTGCCGCTTTGATACCTATACGCCGCGCGGCTACGACTTTATTTTTCCCGGCGAGTGGTGGGGCTATCGGCAATTTGATATCGCGTTAATCAAAAACTTCGACACCCCGCGCGATACGCGCTTTAAGTTGCGTCTGGATGTCTTGAATTTATTCGATTTCAAAAATTACGGGGCTTTCAATAGCGATTTCGCCTCGGCCGATCTGGGTACTCCGACCTCGGTTCTGGCCGGGCCGCCATTGACACTGAAATTAACGGCGCGGCTGGAGTTCTGATGCGCTGGTCCGGGCTTTCGGCGATCCGTTGTCGACTTATTGCCTTGTTGACCTTGTGCTGGTTGACTTGGCCGGTAGAGGCGGACAGTGCGGACGCGAAAACCAAGGCCGGGTATTTATTTAACTTCACCCGCCTGATCGAATGGCCGACACCCGGCGACGAACCCTTGCACGTCTGCGTGGTCGGTGCCGACGCGGTGGTCGAGCAGCTCGGTGAACTGGCCAGTCGCGACAGCAAGGGGAGGGCTTTGCAAATCTGGTCGGGGACCGAGGAGTTGCAGATTTGCCAATTGCTCTACATCGATGGCGATTCGGCGCTGCTGCAGGGTCTGTTGCAGCAAACAAAGAGTAGGGCGGTACTGACTGTCAGCGACCAGCTCGGATTTGCGGCACGCGGCGGCGGCATCGGTTTCTACCGCGAACAGGATCAGCTTAAAGTGGAAATCAATCCCCAAACCGTCAGCGGCGCGCAACTCAAAATCAACGCGTTGTTGATGGAGATTGCCCGCATCGTCATACCCGCCAAACCTTGATAACCATGCCGGTCAGTTCTCTCGACGTCAATATCAAAACCAAATTGGTGCTGATTATTCTGGTAACCAGTCTGGTTGCTCTGTTGCTGGCCGGAACCGGTTTCGTCTTGCACGAGCGGATGCGGCTGAAGGAAGACATGGCCAAGGACTTACAATCGTTGGCGCGCATTGTGTCCGGCCGCAGCACCGTCGCCTTATCCTTCGGCGATCCGGGCGTCGCGGAAGCCAATCTCAGTGCACTGGGTGTCAAGCCGGCGGTGGTGTCCGCCTGTATTTACAATGCCGAGGGTGGTTTATTCGCCGAATACCGGCGCGGGGAATCTTGCCCGGCCGCGTGGCCGGCGCGGCAGCAAATCGGGCAGGCGGTTTTCGGCGAGCAATTTTGCCGAATGGCCGAGAATATCGAACTGGACGGCCAGCATGTCGGGTGGGTGTTGATCGTCGCCAGTCTGGCGGAACTGAATACGCTCTGGCGTGGTTCGCTAATCGCGGCATCCTTGATCGTGGTATTGGCGGCCGCTATTGCATTGCTGATGGCTTCGCGTTTACAGCGGGTGATCTCGGCGCCGCTGGTCAAATTGAAAAAAACCGTCGAAACCATCAACCATAGCCAGGATTACACACTACGCGCCGAGCGTCACAGCAGCGACGAGCTCGGCGCGCTGATTTCGGCCTTCAACACGATGATCGGAACGATAGAAAACCGTGACCGCCAACTGGCGGACAGCCGACATCAATTGGCGGCGGTCAACGAGGATTTGGAGCGGCGCGTCGCGGCGCGCACCGCCGAATTGGCCGAAACCAACGTCAAGCTGGCCCACAACGGCGCTATATTGACGACGGTGTTGGACAGCATGTCGCAAGGCTTGATTGCCTTCGACGCCGATTTGAAATTACTGGTATGGAACAAGCAATTGGCGCAGGTGCGCGGCTACCCCACGGAATTGTTGCAACCCGGCCGAGATCACACCGATTTCGTGCGCTTCGATTTACATGACGACGCCTTGCATTTCGCCGAAACCAAGGCCGAATTGCGCGAAGCCCTGGAAAGAATCGGTCGGTTTCAACCGCACCGTTACGTATGGACTCGAGCCGACGGCAAGGTTCTTGAAATCAGCGGCGGGCCGATTTCGGACGGCGGTTTCGTCAGCACCTACGAAGATGTCACGTTGCGTAAACAGTACGAAACCGCGCTGAAGGAAGCTCGCGACGCCGCCGAGTCGGCGACTCAAACCAAGAGTCAGTTTCTCGCCAACATGTCGCACGAGATCCGCACGCCGATGAACGGTGTGCTGGGCATGCTGCATCTGGCGCTTCAGACCGAACTTAGCGCGTCGCAACGCAATTATTTGGCCAAGGCCTACAGTTCCGCCCGGGCTTTGCTCGGTATCCTGAACGACATTCTGGATTTTTCCAAGATCGAGGCCGGGAAACTCACGCTGGAGCAAGCCGAATTCCGGTTCGATGGGGTGGTCGATCAATTAGCCGATGTGATCGGCTATCAAGCCGGCTTGAAAAATATCGAGTTTTTGATTCGGCACGATCCTGACATTCCACCGTTATTGATTGGCGATCCGTTACGCCTCGGCCAGGTGTTAACCAATTTGTGCAGCAACGCGTTGAAATTTACCGAGCGCGGCGAGCTGGAATTGGCTTTTCACGGCCGCGTGGTCGCGCCCGCCGAAATTGAGTTGCTGGTTACGGTGCGCGATACCGGCATCGGCATGTCGCGAACCGACCGCGATAAATTGTTCACTGAATTCACTCAGGCCGACCAAGGCACTAGTCGGCGGTTTGGCGGTACCGGCTTGGGTCTGGCAATTTCCAAAAAACTGGTGGAAATGATGCGCGGACGTATCTGGATCGATTGGTCGGAGCCGGGCCTGGGGACCACGTTTTGCTTTACCGCGCGTTTGGGTATCGCCGCTAGCGGCGCGCAACGTCCGCAATCGCTGGAAGACAAGGTCGGCCGGCTGTTGGCCGACGTCCGAGTGTTGGTGGTGGACGACAACGAAGCGTCGCGAGAAATCATTGCCGATATGCTCAGGCCGTTCGGCCTGCGTATCGGCGTCGCCGCCAGCGGCGCCGAAGCCTTGACCGAATTGCGCCAAGCATCCGCCACCCAACCCTTCGAGTTGGTCTTGGTGGATTGGCACATGCCGGGCATGAACGGCGACGAAGTGGTGGAGCAAATGCGGGCCGACCCGCGCTTGGCCGGGGTTAAGGCGATCATGGTCACCGCTTATGGTAATGAGGAAGTCATGCGTCTCGCGGACAACGTCGGCATCGACGGTTTCTTGATTAAACCCGTCTCGCCGTCGTCTTTGTTGGATGCCATTCTATCGGCCTTGGGACGGGGGCGTATCCAGGGCATGGCTGATAAATTCAAGCCGCGCCTGACCGGCGGCGTCGAAACCGGCCCCTTGCACGGCCGGCGGATATTGCTGGTCGAGGATAATGAGATCAACCGCGAGTTTGCCGGCGAGTTGCTGCGCGGCCACGGCCTTGAGGTGGACGAGGCGGTTAACGGCGAGGAGGCGGTGCGGAAAGTGTGTCAGACGGCCTACGATGCGGTGTTGATGGATATTCAGATGCCGGTGCTGGACGGTTTGGAAGCGGTAAGGCAAATTCGCTCGCTGACCCAAGCCGACGGCGCCGACCGTTTCGGCGCGATGCCGATTATCGCGATGACGGCTCACGCGATGGCGCAGGATATTGAAAAAAGCCTGCAGGCCGGCATGAACGACCATATTACCAAACCAATTGACCCCGAGCGATTGCTGGCGGCGTTAACTACCTGGATTGCCGGTACCGCTGAGCAGGTGACTTCGGCCCCGGTGGCGGCGAACGTCGAATACCCCTCGGATTTGTTGTGTTTACGGACTCTGAACGTGGATCAGGGCGTTCGACGCATCGGCGGCAACCCTGAGGCTTATCGGCGTCAATTGCTGCGTTTTTTGGCGCATTATGCCGACTCGGTGACGCAACTGAGGGCTTCGATCGACGCGGATCGTTTCGACGAAGCGGAAGCGCGTTGCCACGCGTTGAAAGGTGTCAGCGGCAACCTAGGCGCGCAAGCCTTGTTCGACGCGGCCGCCGCCGTCGACACGGTATTGAAGCAAGGCCATCGGCCGGACGAAGAACAACTCGCCGACTTTGAGCAACGCTTGGCGCAAGTCATGGCCGAATTGAGCGAATTAGCGGCGAAGCAACCGGCAATCGAAGTGGCGCTGAAACCGTTCGCGAATATCCCCGAAATCGCCCAGGCCGCCGAGCGTTTGGCGGTGGCATTGGACACCGACCTAGGCGCGGTCGAAACGGTATTCGCGGAATTGCGCAGTCTGGCGGCGGGTGGCGAATGGCAGGCTGAGTTGCAGACGCTTGCCAAACACATCGATCGCTTTGCAATCGACGAAGCCCAGCTACAATTAGCCGGGCTGCGCGAGCGCTTGCAATCGAGCTAGCCCCAGCTGCCGACGACCGAGATGGCTACGTTGAGTGTGACGACCGCGGATAAGGGGAGTAGGGCAGCCGTTAAAACGATGCGAGCGCCTCGGTCTCCTTCCAATTCAGGCATTGCTTAGGCCGGCGGCGGCGAGGCATCGCATTTTGATTTACCTGTCGCGCGGCAATACCTTACAATTCGCCGGCCCTAGGCTCACAATAATTACTTTTAGGAGGATGGTTATGTTAAAAATTCGATTACTGGTCGCGGCGTTGGCGATGACCGGTGCCTTGTCCGCGTCGGCCGCGGAGTCCTTGCCCGCCAGCGCTCCGGCACCGGAAAACAATCCCACCACAGCCGAAAAAGTCGCACTGGGAAAAATGCTCTACCACGATCCGCGGTTATCGTCGACCGGCACCGTGGCTTGCGCCTCTTGCCATAACACCATGTTGGGCGGCGAAGACAACCGACCCAACTCAATGGGCGTAAACGGCCAAACCGGCGGCCGTAGCGCGCCGACTGTCTGGAATGCGGCGTTCAACGCGGTGCAATTTTGGGATGGCCGCGCCGCCAGCCTGGAAGAGCAGGCCGCCGGTCCGGTAACCAACCCGATTGAAATGGGCATGAAAAGCTGGGACGACGTCGTGGCCCGCCTGAAAACCATCGAAGGCTATCAAGATGCGTTCGAAAAAGCCTTTGGCAAGGACTCGATCAGCAAGGATAACGCGACCAAGGCCATCGCGGCTTACGAGCGTACTCTGATTACTCCTAACAGTGCGTACGATAAATATGTTGAAGGCAATACCAGCGCCCTGACCGAACAACAAGTGCGCGGCATGAAAAAGGCGGTCGAAATCGGTTGCACGAGTTGCCACAGCGGCCCAGCATTTAACGGGGCCGGCATGTTCCAGAAATTTCCGGTGAATTCCAGCGGTTACTTCGAAGCGCAATACCATTTCCAAAAAGATCTGGGCCGCGCCGAAGTCACCAAAAGCGACGCCGACAAGCACTTCTGGAAAGTACCCACCTTACGGAACGTCGCTTTGACCGCTCCGTATTTTCACAATGGCTCGGTCAAAACTTTGGACAGAGCGGTCTGGTTGATGGCGAAGTTGCAGTTGAATAAAGAATTGTCCGACGCCGAAGTAGCCGACATCGTCGCGTTTTTAAACGCGCTGAGCGGCGAGTTTCCTACTCAAAGCATGCCGCATCTTCCAGGCACGCCAGGCAGCTCGTTTAACTAATCCCTGCCGTCCGCCAAAAAAAGCGAAGGGGCCGAAAGGCCCCTTTTTATTGGCTGACTTTCCGTCCCGCGGCCAGTGCCTAGATCTCGGCGCCGGCCAGGATTTAGCGTTACGAAACGCCGGAACCGATAGTGGCCAATCTAGAGATGGTCAGGTTGAAGTGTCTGCCGACAACCTAAACCGATTCGATTGCAATCTCAAGCTGCCGAACGTGCCGGAGTCGGCGCCTGCCTTACGGATGCCGTTGTTACACCCAGCAAGCCACGTCGTATTTTGTCAGCCCGCATCGGCGGGAATGAAGGCGCCGCCGCCTGTTTCATCGCCGGCCGCTGGTGCCGGTTAGCCTGGTTCTAACCGTTACGAAATGCCGGACAGCCCCCTCGGCATTTCGCATAATGTATATTATGTTAAATTACTAACGGGCATCCTAATTGCATTTATCCGGGCTTTCATCAAAAGGAGCCGAAATAATGACACCCAAAAAGCGCGGACGGCAAGCACATTCAACGTTTTATCATGTGCGCTGGAATAAGGTCGGTCTAAATGTGGAACGCGCGGCGGAGATTCTTGGCGTTGATGTTGAACAAATCGAACAATGGGACTGGGACGGTTGCGAGCTTGCCGAGCGTTATCTGTTGTTGTGGGATAAAAAGCACTTGACTGGTGAATGGCACGGCTGGCTATTTACACGCGGCAAGCTGAAATACAAATCCCGGTTTTGGACGCCGGCCAGTTTGTTGCTGTGGCGGGATCAGGCCGAGGAAATCGTTAAGCTACAGGCTGAATTCAAGCGCTTAAAAACCTTGTCCGGTATCGCTGAGACGATTAGCCAGAAGTTCAAGCACCGGTGTCGATCTTAACCGGTGTAGCCGGTTCGCCTTCCGGCTCACGTGTTGCGCGGCGGTTGCGGTCTCCCGCTGTGTAGACTGGTCACAATAGCCGCTTATTTTCCGTGATAACGGACGGTAGACGATGTTCCTAGCGTTCCTATGCGGTTCAGGAACGTTGCTGACTAAGGGAAACCGGCCGGCCGTTTCGGTTTGTTAGGTGGCGTGGTGGTTGGACTTGGGAGACTTTCCCGCGCGGGCATCCGGCTGGCTTCGCTGGCCGGATTGCGGGTTAGGTTTTTGGTAACGTTCTTCGGCAAAAAGCCGGTCATTGAACAACCTGGGGTGGAAACTTTTCAACGCTCTTTTCCCCAGGATCCTGGAAAGTTTTGCACGCCGTTTTGCACACCGTGACGGCTTATTTATAACTTTATCGATAACTTTACGATTTTTGAGACGTTTAAGGTCGCGCTTGCGCTTTACGCGGCCGTCATCGTTTGACTAGTTGATGATGCCCCCTATCCCGCTATTGAATGGAAGAATCAACGTTTTTTTTTCGCTTGGGCGGCCACTGCAGCGACTCCGACGGAGTTAGGTTGGATGACGGTAACATGTTAGGTTTTCAATTTGACGATCGAAGACCCGCTTCCGGCAAGCCTCATCATTGAGATATTCTGGCTTCGATTGGGCCATGCCGGATTGCCCAACGCTTTGTGGTCGATTAGTAGTTTTGCCAATCGCGATGGCTTGCATTTGCCGTTCGACAGCACCGGTGCGAAGAATTTCGGCGAAGGTACCTACCCACAAAGGGCATAGAAGGAACCCCTTCAACTCAGCACGTTCGGTCAGGCGATCGGATGCTAGGCTTGCTAAAGTAGCGTCCAATTCAGGAGAAACAAACGGTGAAAAATACGGCGGCAACCGCGGCGTATACGGCGCGCTTCGAGCGAGTTTTCGAATATATCGACCGGCATCTGTTCGAGCCCTTGTCGGTGGACGAACTGAGCCAGCAGGCCCATTTTTCCAAGTTCCATTTTCAACGGCAATTTTCCGCCCATACGGGGCTGAGCACGACGCGCTACATTCAGCTATTGCGGCTGCGCAAGGCCTCGTACCAACTGGTGTTTCAGGAACGGCGCCCGATTACCGAGATTGCGTTGGAAACCGGATTCGGTAATGCGGAATCGTTTTCTCGCGCCTTTAAAAAATGCTTCGGGCAAACGCCCACTCAGTTTAGAAATCAACCCGCATGGCAGCCGTGGAACGAGCGCATGCACTTACCCCAACGCCTGAGGAGCCGTTACATGCAAGTCAACGTCGTCGAATTTTCCGAAACCCTGGTTGCCGCGCTGGAGCACCGCGGTTCGCCAAACCTGGTGATGGACACCGTCAAACACTTCATTGCCTGGCGCAAACAAAGCGGACTGTCGCCGATTGCGAGCAGCCGGACCTTCGGCATCGCCTACGACGACCCGACCGTCACGCCGCCGGATGTATTTCGGTTTGATGTATGTGGCGAGGTCGAACAAAGCGTGCCGGCAAACCCGCAAGGCGTGGTCAATAAGCGGATTCCGGGAGGACGTTGCGCCGTGGTGCGCCACCTGGGCTCGACCGATCGTATCAGCGACAGCGTGTATTATTTGTTCCGCGACTGGTTGCCGGATAGCGGCGAGGAATTGCGGGATTTCCCACTGTTTTTCCAGTACATCAAACGCGTGCCCGAAACGCCGGAGCACGAACAGATTACGGATATTTATCTGCCCTTGGCCTAGGCGCCGACGCCCGCACGGCCGAATTAGCGCCATTCACGGTCACGCGCGCGACCAACGCGCTTGATATTGTCCTCAATGGCGCTCGGGGCGCCCGACCGGCTCGAATCGGGCGAAGACCTTGTTACCGGCAAAGGCGGCGCGAGTCGTCACATCCCATCCAAAATACTCTTCTTCTTTTCCGCGTATTCCTCGGCGGTGATCAGCTCGGCTTCGAACATTTTTTTCAGCTGCGCGAGTTTTTCCATCGGATCGACCGCTGCCGGCGCGGGCGCGGCGACGCCGGCGGCGGGATTGCTCATGGCCTGCGCGATGTTTTGGCCGAAGCCGATCCCCGCGCCCAGCCCCATGCCCATACCGGCCCCGCCGCCTTCGTTGCGGGCGGCTTCGCGCATCGCTTCCAGTTGTTGGATGCGGGCGTAGTCCAGACCGACTTCCTTGGCCGCCTGGGCTTCGGCGGTCATGTCGGCGATACGGTTGATGCGCTTTAAGGTGTCTTCGTCGAAATCGGTGCCTTCGATCCGAAAATCGGTGATCGCAAAGCCCAACTCCGCGAACATCGGCAGCAGTTTTTGCAGCACGCCGGCGGCGATTTCCTCGCGATTGGTATCGATGTCCAGATAGCCGAAGCGGCTGGTGGCCAGAAAATCGGCCAGCGGCTGGCCCAGCCGGGCGACGATCACAGTCCGCAATTGATCGGTGGTGAAGATGTTCTGTTCGCCGACCACGTTGACGAAAAACTGGGCGGGTTCGGCCAGACGGTAACTATAATTGCCGTAGGCGCGCAGACCGACCGGGAATTTATAGGTCGGATCGAGATATTTGATCATCGAAGTGGTCCCCCACTTCTGGTCCAAAATCAGGGTCTTGCGGTAGAAATAAATGCCGACCTTGTATTGGCTTTCGAAAAACTGCATGAAGCTGGAAATCGTGGTCCAAAACGGGATGTTGTCGGTTTGCAGGTTGTAGGACCCCTCGTTGTCGAACACTGCCTGCACCTTGCCGCGATAGACGAAGATGCAGCCCTGGCCGGGACCGACGATCAGCGTCGAGGCGTTTTTGATCTCGTCGCCGTTGTCGGTCCATTGTTCGAACAAGGCGTTCGGTGCCGGCTGTTGCCATTCTATTACCGAGCGCAGTTGGCGTTGCAAACCGTCGAAAAGTCCCATGATTGTCCCCTGAGAATAAAACTTGGAATCCAACTATAGAGCACCGCGGTGAAAATGCGATGAAACAATATCTGGCGGCAAACTATCAAGCCCGGCTATGGGAAGCGATCAAGACCATCGAACGCGGTTCGCAAGCCGAAGTGGTGGTGGTGTTCCGGGCCCGCTCGGCGGATTACGGCTCGGTACCGCTCTGTTGGGGTTTGGGCGCGGCCTGGTGGTGTTTTACACTCATGATGTACGCGCCATTCGAATTCGAAAATTGGTTGATCTATTACGCACCGCTAACGGCTTTTGCACTCGGTTACGGCGGCGGCGCGTTGCCGGCGATCAAACGTCTGAGCGTGCGGCGAGCACGCCTGGACAAGGCGGTCGAAATCCTGGCCAGGGCGATCTTTCAAAAGGCCGGCATTCAGCATACCCAAGCTAAAACCGGCTTGTTGGTGTATTGCTCGCTACTGGAACAACGGGTGTTTCTGTTGGCGGACCGAGGCTTGGAACAGGCGCTGCCGCAAGCGGTTTGGCAAACCTTGCAAGCCGACGCCAACGCCATCTTCCGCGCCAAGCACCCGGAACAAGCCTTGCTGCAAGCCTTGGCGAACGCCGCCGATGCACTGGCCCGCTACCTGCCGGTGCGCGAAGGCGACCTCAACGAATTGCCGGACCGGCTGGACGTCGATTTATGAAAAAGTGGCTGGCGATAGTTGCGTTGATCGGCTTGATCGTTTCCCAAGCGCTGCCGGCCCGGCCGGGCGGCGGGCATTCCAGCAGCTCGCACAGCTCTTCGAGCTCGCATAGTTCCGGTGGCGGTTCGCATTCGAGTTCCGGTTGGAGCACGCATAGCGGCGGCTCATCCAGCGGCGGCCATCCGATGTCGTCGCTGGAAGCGTTAGTCCTGTTTTTGATCATTGCCGCGATCGTGATTTACGTCATCCGTCAGCAATCGCAAGCCCGCGCCCTCGCCGCCACCCCGCCGCCGGAAGTCCGCGCCCGCCGCCAAAACGGTATTGCCGAGCAAATCGCCGCGCTGAAACGGCTGGACGGCCACTTTTCGGCGATTGTGTTTCTGGAATTCGCGCATTCGCTGTATTGCAAGTTTTACGAATACTCGACCAAGCCGGAGTTCGCCTACTTGTCGCCATTTTTGAGCGCCGAGCTGCAAGGTCATTTCGCCAACGCTCAGCCTTGGACCGTGAGCGAAATCGTCGTCAACGGCATGCGCTGGCTCGCGATCGACACCACCGGCGACGAGGCCGACAGGATTGACATCGAGATAGACGCCAATTACACCTTGGGTTTGCAAGGCCAACATTCGCGCCACGCCGTCGTCGAGCGTTGGCGTTTATACCGCCGCAAAGGCTTGCTGTCGGCGGAACCTGAAAAGATGCAGGCCTTGAGTTGTCCACAATGCGGCGGTCCCGCGCATTTTACCGATGCCGGCGTGTGCGGCTATTGCGGCGCCAGCGTGCAAAAAGGCGGCGAGCAATGGTGCTTGGGCAAGCGTGTCGTGGTCGGTACCCGCGCGATGCCGGCGGATGAAGGCCTGGCGGCCTACGCCGAGGAACAAGGCACGCAAGCCATCACGATTAAACAAAGCGATCTGATCGAACAAATCAACGCTTGGCAGCAACGTTACGGCCTTGCCGATTGGACCCAGTTTTGGGCGCCGTTCGAAAAAGACGTCGTTCGGCAATATTTCCTGACCATTTACGGCGGCTGGAGCCGGCGCGAATGGCAATCGGCCCGGCATTTGCTTTCGGACCGACTCTATGAAACCAACGCGTTTTGGCAAAACATGTACGCCGAGCGCGGCTGGTACAACCGGCTAGACAATCTGCGGATCGAACAAGTGGTGTTGGCGAAAATCGACAGCGACGCATTTTACGAAGCCGTCACCGTCCGCATCTTCGCCGCCTGCAACGATTACACCGAGGATCATCAAGGCAAATTGGTCGGCGGCTCCAAATCCAAACTACGGCGCTATTCCGAATACTGGACCTTCGTCCGCCGCGCCGCCACCGAACGCCGGGACCAACCCTACGCGCTAACCCAATGCCCCAGCTGCGGCGCCCCGGCCGACAATATGGGCCAAAGCGGCGAATGCGGTTATTGCGGCAGCAAGATCAGCACCGGCCAGTTTTCCTGGGTGCTGTTTTTGATCGAGCAGGACGAGGTGTATGCCGGTTAAGCAATGCCCGAGTGTATTCATACCGGTAAACTCGCCGCCAAATCTAACGCGTGGCCGCCAATTTAGTTAACACCACCGGCACCAGCGACAGCGCCGCCACCGATAAGATTGCCGCAATCACCGGCGGCTCCAGCAATTGGCTAAAAGACGCGATCCGCTCCAGTTTTTCGCCGCCGTTGGCGTAAATCAACGAGGTCGGTAACACCCCGAGTATCGTGCTGTAGCAATATTGCCGGAAAGACACTCTGGAAATACCGGCGCTGATATTGATCATAAAATACGGCACCACCATGACGAGTCGCAAACTTAGAAAATAATAAAAGCCATTCTGTTCCAGCTCGGTATCGATGCTCTTGATTCGGTCGTAATACCTTTTTTCAAACCATGCTTTTAGCGCATAGCGGCTGACGGCGAAACCGACCAAACAAGCCAGAATCGTCGCCGCGACATTATAAGCCGCGCCCAGATAAAACCCGAAAAAGTAACCGCCTAATACTTTAATCGCGGCGGCGGCGGGCACCGGGGAATTGACGAAAACGATGCAGGCCAGGAAAAATAAGA
>NZ_JBYMAP010000080.1:0-17337 GCF_057766305.1 Methylomonas sp. BG-2
GCGGGCGACAGCGCCAAATCCTCGATCAGCGGCAAGGCCGCGAATGCCTTGACCGGCAACTCGCCGGGCCGCGCGGCCGCCAACGGCACAGGCTCGTGTACCGGCCGGCCGCCGCAGGCCGCCAACCCCAAAAGCCCAAAAACCAGCGCCACGCGGCGCGCGAATCGTCCTTTCATCATCACTCCTTCAGTGTTGAATATCGTCGGCCGTAAGCGGAGACCGGCGCATTCTAACAAACCTGGCGGCCTAGTTAATCCGTTATGTTTTCCTCACCGAACTCTCGGCGCTGACGGGTTTGACAATCGGTCCGTTCCAACCAGGCCGCGCATGGCCGGACGCACAAAGATATTCCAAACTGGTCTAAGCTACTAACAAACTAACTAGGCCGCCGGCGATCCGGCAAGCGAATGCGCCATGACCGACATTGATCCCGATTTTCCGCTGCCCGAACCGACCTCGCCACGCTTAATCGTTCTGGTTTTGCTGCTGGGCTTGACCGCCGGCCTGGCGCTGGCCTGGACTTTGTTGCAGTCCGGCGCGGCGCCGGATATGCCCGCTCGCATCATCCAACCGATTTTGCCACCGCCGGCCCCGGCCTCGTCCGTCGATATCGCCGGCGAAGTCGATAAACTGCTGGCCGGCCGCGCCATCGTCCCCACGCTGGCCGATCAGGCCGCGCAAGCCAGACAAGCCCTGCTCGCCGGCGATTTCGCCGCCGCGGGGCAAGCACTGGAAGCGCAACTGACCCGCAGCCGTATCCAAGACTGGGGTTTCGCCCCCTTCGACCGCTTCATCAAACGGATGATCGTGCCCGGCAATACCGCGCTACTGCAACGCCTGGACCAGTGGCTGGCGCAAGATCAACCACCTGCCCTGGCCTACTTGCTGCGCGCCCAATACCATTACGACACCGGCTGGCGCACGCGCGGCCACGCCTGGGCCGCCAAGGTCTCCGCTCGGCATCGCGGCAGCTTCGCGGTTGAGAACGCGTTGGCCGCCACCGACATCGCCCAAGCCATCATCCGCGACGACAATAATCCCTACAGCCGCTATTTGCTGCTGGCCATCCTGCAAGGCTACGGCAACTCGCTGGCGACGGACGGCGCCTTCCGTCTGGCGATCCGCCGCTTTCCGGACTACTACCCGCTCTACCGGGTACAACTGAATACCTTGATGCCCAAATGGGGCGGCTCGGTGACCGAGATGCTGGCGTTTACCCGGGTGTTCGTCGATTCGGCCGCCGCCGCATCGCCATTGAAACTGCTGTATTTGAATCTCTACGAAGACCTGCTGGATATTGCCGGGGCCGAATGCTTCGCGCCGGCACCGGAAAAACGCTCCGATTGCGTCGATCAGGCCCTGCGCGACGCGGCGGCCGGCCGGGACCTGCAATCCGACATTCGTCGAGCGTTGGCCTTGTACACCCCGCAAAACAGCTTGGCCTTCGGCGCCGCGCTGGAACCCATCCTGACCGGCATCGCCCTCACCGAGGGCAACGAACGCCAAGCCAACAACCTGTTGCAACTGACCGCCGAAATCTTTGGCCACAATATCGAATTGGCCGCGACCGACACCCAGCACAACCACTACATGTTGGACCAACAGCTCGCCTCGGTTTGGTACCGGGCCGGCCATTCCGCCAACGCCGAAACCTTGTACCGGCGAGCGCTAGCCGATCTGGACCGAGCCGCGTTCCCGGACCCGGCCGAGAAAAATGCGGAAACCGCCGCCGTTTACGACCGCTTGGCCGGCCTTTACAACGCCAATCAACAATACGAACAAGTCCTCGTCTATCAAAACGCCGCCGAAAAGCTGGGCGGGATTTACCGCAAGGACTGGAGCCATTTGCAATGCGCCGCGCTGGTCAAACTCAAGCGCCACCAAGACGCGCTGCGGGCCTGCGCCGCGCAGATCGACCACGGCAACGACTGGCAAGCGCTAACCCGACGCGGCGAAGCGTACGAGGCGCTGGGCCAAGCCGACGCCGCGCTGGCCGATTACGCCCAGGTCGCCGACTCCGAGCAGGACAGCCGCGCCTATGCCGCCATTCAGATCTCGGTGCTTTACGCCAAGCGCAACGATATGCCGAACATGCTGGCTGCGTTAAACCGTTACGATTACTTATACGACGCCGACCAAGTTTCCCGCCAGGACGTGGCGATCGCCTACAACAACCGTTGCTATGCCAAAATGCAATTGGGACAGCTCGAAGCCGCGCTGAAAGATTGCGACGCCTCGCTGGAATACGGCAATTTGCCCGATGCCCGCGCCAAGCAGCGAGACCTGCAAAAACGCTTGCAAGCCGGCGGGACTTGATTAAACCCGCCAAGCGTAATCGCTAGGTGTCGTCGGCGATTCGCGCCGAACCGCAGCCCTCTCGCGACAGGCTCGCCCTCCGCAAAAGAATTGTTCGTTTGAAATTTACAAATATTGCGCCCATAAAAAAGCCCACATAAAGTGGGCTTCGTCCGGTGTTGTTTTTTATGTTTTCTGGACGCCTACCGCCAATGTCGATAGGTTAATTGCTTGAGCTCTTATTATTATTGTACCGTTCACACGGTTGCGTTCCCCCCCTCAAAAAACGCCGAGCTTTTTCGCTCGTTTTGACCTAAGTCAAGGTTGGCGCATTCTAGCCAACTAAAACCGCTTTGTCCAGAAAAAGTGCGACAATTTGTCGCATATTTATTTCAAACCCTCCGCAGACCACGCAATTCAGGATTGAGGCACTGACCTGGCCCGCGGAATCGTAGGCATGGCGTTTCGTTCAAGGATGGCATTGAAAAATAGATAACGCCAACAGGATCGCCGCTTGATCAAAGCATTGAACACCAAACTTGACAATAGCTCGAGGGAAAAAAAAGATGTAGGAACACTTTAATGCCTTACAACTGCATTCAAACTTTATTTGCCGTTTGGTGCCGTATATTTTTCGATCAAGCACGAAATTTTTTTCAGAACTGAGTGAAAAACAAAGTGACCACGCAATAAAAAAGGGCTTAGACATTTCTGCCTAAACCCTTGATTTATTTGGCTCCCCCGGACGGGCTCGAACCGCCGACCTAGTGATTAACAGTCGCTAAAGACCATGTTACCACGTATTTCTGTATGTTGCAGAACATTCCTAAATGCCCGATTATATTGAACTTTATAACATCATCCGTTCATGGTTGTTTCATTCTGCGACCTTATGTTGCGGAATTCAAGTGACCACAAAGTGACCACGAAATTATGTTTACTGACAAATCAATCAAAGGGCTCAAGGCAAAACCGTCGGCATATAGACTCTATGAAAAAGGGCCCGATAAAGGCTTTGGTGTCAAAGTGACGCCAGCCGGAAGCGTAACCTTTTTTATTCAATATGCAGGTCCAAATGGTAAACAAAAATTCGCAAGCCTAGGACGGTACCCATCGATTAGCCTATCTGAGGCAAGGGATAAGTGTCGTGAACTGAGACGGGAGATCGATCGCGGAATTGACCCACAATCCCGCATTGAGCTGAGACTTGGCAGCGTAGCCGATTTGTTTGACTACTACATCAAGCACATGGTTGATTCAGGAAAGCGAACTTTTGAAAAAGTCGAGGCAGATCTTCATTACAACTGTAAAGACATTTTGGACTTCCAAGCCAAAGACGTAACACCAGCCCATATAAGAAAAATACTTCACACCATTATCTCGCGTGGCTCGAATGTTCAAGCTAATCGGATTCGATCATACTTAAGAAGAGCATTTGAATTAGGGGTTTATCATGATAACGACCCCAAAAACCTATCAAATGATTTTACCTTTCAAATACAAGCCAACCCTGTCGATGCAATTCCAAAAGATACCAGTGCGGAAGTTGCAGGAGAAAGAGCATTATCATTTTCCGAAATAAAAGTACTTTGGAACGAAACATGCCTTCTTGAGCAATTCCATCTGGCTACAAAACTATTACTGCTATATGGCTGTCGATCTTGGGAGCTCTGCGGAGCAATGAAACATGAGTTTGATTTTGACACCATGATTTGGAGCGCCCCGCCAGAGCGAGTGAAAAACGAACGCTGGCTGATATTGCCTATTACTCCGTTAGCTAAAAAGTTACTTGATAAATTATGGCCGTATTCTGGAAACTCTGATTATCTTTTTCCAAGTAGATATAACGAAGAAAAACCAATACACAAAACGTCTTTGGCTCACGCAATCACGCGAATAAGCAGTATCGATACTTTTACCCCAAGAGATTTAAGAAGAACAGTAAAGACTCGTATGGGAGAAATTGGCATTGAAAAAAGCATCAGAGATAGGATACAAAATCATGCTCTAAATGATGTAAGCTCAAAACATTATGATAGATATGATTATTTACAGGAAAAACGAAGCGCCTTACTAAAATGGGAAAACTACTTAATCGAGTTGAGCGGAGATAAAAACACATAGTGTTGATTTTTATTAGATCAATAAAATATTAGCCCCTAGTTATTTGTTGGTTCAATTCAATCACAGAATTTTGTTCCTTTTTCCTGCCATACCGAAAACTCTAGAGGACGCAAGCCAAAACGGATAGCATTTCCCGCATGTAACGTTTTGAGTTCGTTTTGTACCAAATTAATAAATTTCTGCTTGTCTTCCTGAGACACGGAATTCGGAGTGCCAGCCAAAATTGCCGCTCCATCTGTTGCCAGTCCATCCCTGACAATAGCTCGTATGACTTCAGCTAACTCATTTCGGTAACGTAATCGAACGATGTCAGGTGGTACGAGCTGCTGTTGCACGGCAACGTATTGCTGACATGAACGCTCGTAAGCCCAGATGTAGACATCTCTCAACAATTCAATTCGATTCAACTCGTAGACGCCGAGGACCGCGTCCACATAAGCCTGTTGCGGCACGTCGATAAACGACAGTGGGCACAGGTTGTGTTGAATCAGCGGAATATTGGCCGCCAACCGCGAAACCCGTTTGTTGACGTCTTCGAAGGGTTGCAAGTAAGGCAAATGCACCATCAGGAAAAACGATTGTTCAAATGGATCGGCAATTTCCGCCGCCATGCTCATGACAATCCCGAACAACTCTTCAATCCGTTGCGGCATCGCAATCGGCAAATAAACACTGCCGCCGATATCGACCGCCCGATTGCGCAGGCGGCCACAACTCATCGGATCTGCCAACAAACCATCCGATAAAAAAGCATGTAAGGCAACGATGGTTTCGGCCGTAACGCCGGCATGTTCAGAATCGCGTACCAAATATTCAATGGCCGACTTGTGATTGAGGATCATCTGGGTTTCCATGACATCCTTGCCTTCAGCCGCCTGACCGAATTCAATCAAGCGTTCGGTATCCAGTCGACTGTAGGTATTGCCTTCCAATCGGGAAGAAGCCCAAGAAAGGTCGATGAGCAGGCGATTCAGAATGTCACGGGCAAACGTTCCTGCCGGGGTTTGCTCAGACGGCGACCTGCCCAGGGTATGTAATTGTTCGCGTAAACCAGCTGATAAGTAATAGGTGTGGTTTGGATAGTACTGCCCCAGGAAATCCGGCTGATAGCTGACGGGAGACCGTTGAGTTCGTGGTTGACGAATAAAGAACTTGATCTCTTCGCCTTCTGGCGAAATGGGAATGTAAACTTCGTCAACGCCATGCCAGTTTGAGTCATCCACACCATTAGCTACGGCGATACCCGTGCCAAGCTTTACGACTTTATACTTCAGTGCTCGTCCATCGCCTTCGCTAACAATGCGACGCTCTGCCACCATTGTGGCCAATCGACGTTGTAAAGTGCGGCCCTTAATTTCGAAATCTAGCCATTGCGCAATGTCTTTCGCGCCAATACCTTCGGGATATTGAGCAATCAGCTTTTCGATTCTCTCCAGCTCTTCTGATGGGACTATTTTTGGCATGATTTGATTTTTGGTGTCGCGATTAGTTTTAATGCGCCATTTAATATGTCATTAAACCAAAAATCGCGCCATAAAAACTTCTTGGTTGCACGTTTAAACTTAATCCAACTTCAGCCCGCTCCAGTCATCACGCTCCGTACCGACCGCAAGATCAAGCAAAACCAAATTCAGAGGATCGGCGAAAAACCGCGAAAAGAGCGGTTTTTCCAGCATATAGAATTTTTGACAACATCGTAAACTCGCATCAAGACCATTACAGCGAGCTTGCGATGTTCATTATTCCTTCAAAAAATCTTAAGCTTCAGTGTCCATTTCAAAACGTTGTTAAGCATCTTCGGATTGGCATGATGGGCGGCTTTTGCCTCATCAGCCAACCTATGGAATCCATGGCTGATGGAGCCATTCAAATAAACAGTAGCAACCAACAGTCTCCTGGTTCAAAAACCACATTACGGAACACGCTATGGGGCCAAGTGGCTCGGAGACATGGCATTGACCCCTACATTCTCTATGCCGTTGCGCTCACCGAATCGCGAAAAAACGATGACCAGAATAAAGTCATACCCTCGCCATGGGCCATCAACAACGCTGGCAACGCCTATATTCCTGGCAGCCAGCAGGAAGCCGAAGCCTTACTCAATCAAATGTTGGAGCAAGGTAAACGCAATATCGACGTTGGCATGATGCAAGTCAATCTTAGGTGGCATGGCCACCGTGTTGCGAAACCAGAGCAACTCTTGATACCAAGCACCAATCTCGAAATAGGCGCACGTGTACTCTCCGAGGCCATCCAATCGGTGCCTGGCAATCTTGCACATGGCATAGGCCGATATTACAGTTGGAAAAATGAGCCGGCCGCCATCCAGTATGGGCAAAAAGTGATTGCCTTGGCTGATCAGATCCGAGCGATTCTCTAGTCCATCGAGGATTTCTGAATGGACGAAAATCTCTACAAACTTAATCTCGACTACCTCATCGTTGCTCAGTCCTTAATATTTTCCGAAAGTGAACAGAAAGCCATGTTCTGCTTAGGTCTCACGACCGAAGCGGTGTCGTTGCTCCGAAAGATGCCACTCGCACAATTAAAAAGTTTGGCCAGAAGTGATTGCCTGACCTTTGTCCCTCGTTTCAATCCCCATAAATGGAGCAAATTTCTAACCGTCGAAAAAGATGAAGATCCTAATGCACTCGACGCACGAACCATCGACCTTCTGATGCTCTTGTCTGCCCACCCACCTGAGTCATGAGCAACCATTGCCCATTTGCTACTCGGCTTAAAGATCAGTATTGGGCTTATCAATTGCTGAAACGAAGATTACGCACAAAATTTGCCGGCCGGGTCATCAAAACCCTTCGACAGAAGGACTTATGTAATCTCTACTTTTCCCTACACGGAGAAAGTCCGGTCGCTGGCCTAGTCCCTAGCATCCTAGCAATGCCACAGTCACGTGAGTCGTTTCTTTACATGGCGCTATTTGCATCAATCTATCGAAGCGCTTGCTCAAGTGCTATCTCCGCCGAAATGGACCTAAACGCCCTAGTGTTTGCCTGGGATACATTTTGTGCCTTCTATCCAAGCCATATCCAAGAACGCCGACCGTTTGGCCGCATACGGCCAGCAAATTTCGATGAAGCCTGGATTATCACCGAAGCACTGAGAGACGGACTCGCAGAATTACCTTACTGTACGACCTGCCATACGCCGTATTTAGTTATTCATGGCTGCAAATATCAGCAGGTCTGTCAAATGTGCGTGCTAAACCAAATCCCTAAGACCAGAATGATTACCTAACAATTGCTCCTAAGTCGTAGCCGAATTGGGGTGACTTATTATCCGGGCAGATCAAGATCCAATGGGAAAACTTTATGCCCTCATTTCAATTCAAAGGAATATAATCCACCCATTCAATCTTCCTATGTAATCCGACTATGAAAACGGTCAATGTCAGTGGTCTAAAGAACAACCCCAGCGAAGCGTTGCGCATGGCTCATGAGGATATGGTCCTGGTCATGAATAGAAACGAACCGGATGCCGTGATGGTCGGCCTAAAATCCTCCAAAATCATCGGCATGCCTGGTGTTCGCAAGGCCTTGGCGACAGCCTTGTTCAAGGACGGAAATTTATCCCTCGCTCGCTCCGCCAAACTGGCCGATATGCCGTTGGCCAGCTTTATTGCGCACGTCTCGCGCCTGGGTATTTCCGTCATCGATCAAACGGCTGATGAAGTCGAGGATGATTTGGACACTCTGGACCAGTGGCTCAACAAAGCCTGATCGCTGATGCCTAAAAAAGTGATTGTCGATGCCAGTCCATTGATCGGACTGGCGTTGGTGGAGGGTTTAATCTGGCTGCCCCAGTTATTTGGCGAAGTTTTCGTACCTGAATCGGTGAAACAGGAAGTGTTACCCGGCAAATCGGCGCCGGGTGAACAAGCGCTGTTCCATGCATTCGATTCAGGTTGGTTAACGGTATGGCATGAATCCATCACTCCACGTTTGGATATCGA
Organism: Methylomonas sp. BG-2; assembly: GCF_057766305.1. Lineage (NCBI taxonomy): Bacteria > Pseudomonadati > Pseudomonadota > Gammaproteobacteria > Methylococcales > Methylococcaceae > Methylomonas > Methylomonas sp. BG-2. The sequence goes on from NZ_JBYMAP010000080.1 coordinate 8,390, forward strand.
CCTGGACGTTGGTGAAACGGATTGCATCAACATCGCGCTATCGTCACCCGAAAACTATTTGCTGATCATGGACGAACGTGCCGGCCGGGCTGTGGCCAAAGAATATCAACTGCAGGTCGTCGGTACGGCCGCAGTCATTGGCCTAGCCAAGAAACAAGGTTTGATTGAGTCGGCTCGAGCCGCTTTTGAGATTTTGCATCGATCAGATTTTCGTATTTCGGCTACCGTGATCAACAAAATTCTGGCAAGTGTCGGCGAGTAAACCGTTGGATATGCAGGCAATCTTTCTTTGCCTTGTTGAAATAGTTTTGATTTAAAAAACCGACTTGGAGCGTTAGTTCATTCGCGATAGGATTACCAAAACGTTTAAGCATGGAGAAGCCAATGTCTTCACAGTCATCACTCTCAGATCGGTTCAAAAGACCCAGCCCGTCAGTCAAAACCCAATCAAATCACTCGATGTTTAATGCCCATCATGCAACGGTGGATTGCCCCGAATGCCATCGAATCATGGTGCCGCGCGTCATTACCTATTACGGACAACCAACAAAATCGATTTGTCCATTTTGCGGCGCAACGTTTGCGCGTTTTCCGAGTGGATTACAGAAGTTTTTGCAGCGTTTTCACACCCGCACATTAACTACAAAGCACTTTAATTTTTTTAGCTTGGCAGCTGGATTATTTGGATTAACATTCATGGGCAGTTCAAAAGACATGCTGCCTGAAACACTTTCTACATTTGCCCTTTTTGGTTTCGTTACTTTTACTGCTCTAGCATTATCAGAATTAGTTTTTCAGTGTATTGAACAATTGGCAAATCGTCTTTCCCATGAAAGTAATTACTATTGGGCTACCTTAGTATTTGTAGCCTGGGTACTGGGGAGTATTAACAATGAACTTACCGTACCAATTATCATGCTCTCATTTGCCCTGATTCTGCGAGGGCTTATTGTTGGTTTTGGACAAATTCTTCGCAACAAATAATTCATGGTTCTTAATAATTAATTAGTCCTCTAGCTCGATTAAAGCTACTGATCTGATCTATGAGATCCATGCGATTTTGGCCGGCTGCACTCATCAATAACTTTGAAATATTGTTGCCATCAATGTCTCCTTCCTCTTTGATCAATTGTTGTTTTGCTGCGGCCAAATTTCCGCTATATCCTCCACCAACTGATATTCCAGCGAACGCTTCAAACATTGCTGCTCGGTAATATGATTTTTGACTTGGCGTTAATTTGTCACCGATTTCATTAATTCTTTGGTCTGCCCAAGCCTGGGTAGTTTGAATAAAACCGGAGTAAGATTTAGAGGCTCCGTATTTTACGGAATCCCAAAAGCTTGCTCCGTTCGAGTAAGCTTCTGTAGTATTTGAAGTAAATTCTTTAATGCTTTCAGCACCAGAAGAACCCACGGCTTCGATATTCTTGGCGGTATTATAAATACTCCCTCCCAGGTAATCGTATGTTGCCTCCGCTACCGAAGGCGTGTCGTTCGCCGCTGCCGCAATTGATTGCCTAAAATGCTCCGCTTTGACATTCGCCAATTGCCCAAAGCCTTCTCTTGAATTTTGTTCACGCTCAGCCAGGTTACGATCATGTTGTGCTTCAACACGGGCTTCGCCGCTGGCAACTTTCCCCGTCGCTGAATGAATCTGGGCCTGGGCACGTTGACCCAGAGATTCAGTTTCTGCACTTGGGTCTTTTAGCTGTGCTTGTTCGACGGTCGTCTGAACCTTGCCAGTTTCCGGCGCATTGGCTTTCAGCGATTCATTCCGACTGGCATTCCAGCTTTGATCGGCTTGCGGCGCATTAAAAGCATCGCCGAGCAGTTGATAACCCGATATTTGTGCCTGGTGCGATTGTTGATCATCCAGCGTGCGGTAACCGGGTGACGAAAAACCGGTCAATAATGACATGCCGGCGGCGGCATAAGCTTGATCGGCATCGCTGATCCAACCGGCGGCTTTCCATTGCGAGGCCAATCGCTGTGTATCACCTCGCAAGCCGTATTGATCCAGCGTGCGATCCAGACGTTCCATCAAGCCAGGATCATGAGCGATTTTGTATCCCGTTTCCGCCGCGCCGAAACTGGCTTGCGTCCCGAAGCGTTGCTGGGCCGATAGGGTTTGTTGATAGGATTCGCTGGCGGATACCGCATCGGTTGCGCTGTGTTGCAGTGATGACAACGATTGATTTTGCAGTCCCATTGAGGCGACGTTTCGGGTGCCGGTTTGCGCATCCAGCGCCAGGCTTTTCGCCAACCCCGCTTGATAGCCCTGACTGTCGTTGACGGTTTGACTGATGTCGGCGGCAATGGCGTCGGATTTGTCCTGACTGACTTTGAAGTCGTTTTGCAAGCGGCCGGAGATTGCGCCGCTGAGTTGATCGTTACCCAGCTTCGCCCCGGCGTTGGCACTGCCGGCCACCAACGCCGAGAACTGATCGGCTGAAATCCCGGTATCAGCATGTTTCTTGGCAAAGGCCTCGCCGAACTGACGATTATAGGCATCGGTATAACTGGAACTGCTGGCAATCTGATTGCCAAGCGACCGGCTATCAAACGCATCGCTGCTGATGCTCGCCGACTTCGAAGCCGTGGACGACACGCTGTGCATGAAGCTGCTGGTCGCCTGTTCCGAAGCGCTGTAAGCCGACGATACCGCCGCACTCATGTCCTTGCCGGCGGTAAAGGTCGGCAGCACCTTGTCGACACCGGTTTGGGTAACTGCTGAAAGTGGACTGTATTGATGTTGCGCCTGGGCATTCAAGACCGGCGCCGGGCTGATCACATCCGGCGTGGCAATTTTCTCGTTCACATAATCGCCGCCGTCCATGCGCCCCAGGAAATGGGTGGCAGTCACTGCCCCGCGGTAGATCAGCATCAAAGTAATGGCGGGTGTCGAAGCGGCCAGCATGCCACCAATCGACAGCCATTGTTGCAACTCCATATCCAACTGATAAATGCCCATCATCGACGGAAGATTGTAGGTGGCCGTGGTCAGCGCCGCCATCTTGCCGGCGGCCGACATCTGGATGAACAGATTGATCACCGCAAGAATAGGCATCCACAGCTGGATCCAGAGCAGCATTGAGAAGTAACCGATATTCATCCGGATACCGACATTGCCCAGCATCACCACGAAGGCCATGATCGGTGCAATGGCATAACTCAAGCCTTCGATAAACGCCATCATTGGCCGAACGATCTTGGCAAACAGGGTTTGCTCAGCCGCCCATTGGGTATTGCGTTGCTGAATGGCTTGCTCGACCATCGCTGCTTTGTTCCAATGCAAGCCGTCTTCATGCCGGCCGATGATGCCTTTCTCGAACATCGGCATGATCGCCGACATCAGCATGTAATCGGCAGCATCGACCACACCGGGCCCTGCCAACGCATCGAAGGCCTCCTGGATTTTCGGCACGGTATCAGCTGCTGCCGGTACGCCCAAGGTCGGTTGCAACAACCCTTCCAGCGCCGTCGCGAAATTACCGTTGGCTACCACGCTCAAATCGGCCCAGGCATCCGTACAGGTTTTGGTTTGCGGTTGGCCTCCGACATAGATTTGGGTCATGTAGATGTCGGAATCAAAGCGGATGGCATTCAACGGATCGGCATCGCGCAAAATGGCATCTACTGATTTCTGGTTTAGATCGACACCGGTTAAGGTGCATTCGCGCACATAATTGGCAAACGAAGTTTCCATGTCGCTACCGGCGTTCGGCACGTTGGCCGCGCCTAAATTCACCCGCGACAACAAATTCTTCCGCACCGCCGTCAAGGTCTGCAAACTGTCGGCAAAACCATTGCCGGTCATCGACGGTGTGCCAAAGCCCTGCTCAAACAAGCGTGTGGTTCGATAGCCCATGTTCGACATCACGCTACCGACCACCGCCGGACCCAACGGTACGTTGTCGACCACTACCACGCTGCCCGTATAAGCATCCTCGATCGACACCCGCACCGACGGCGCATACAACATCAGCCACAACACATAGGCCAACAATAAATCCTGATAACGAATGCCGCGACCATCCCATTGCAACAGCGCCCGGAGGATGACGATGATCACACCGATCAAACCACCGACCGCCGCAGCGGTGCGGTAATCGTCGGTACCGGAAATCATCGCAATGGCATTCAGTACAGCTTGCAAATAGGCGGAATCGCCCACGGAGAAGATTTCAAACATGGGCGACCTGCCTTTTAAACAACGTGGGAGAAATCCATAGCGAAGAGATGGAAGGAATGAGCGGTTAAGGATTTGGCCAAGCCACCCCGGAAGCCGGCAACTGCGCCACGGTGCCATAGTGTTTAGGCTTCACGGTGGTCATCAATTGCTGGTAAAACGCCATCAGGGTTTGCGGATTGCCATAGCGTCCGGCAATGGTGACGTATTCATCTTGGATTTGTTCTCTGGCATCCTTCAAGGCATCCATGAGCAATTTGGCGTAGGCATGGTCGTTCATGTGCGCGGCAGTCTGCACAGCATTCAATAGATCGTTGACGATCAATTGCGCCAATTCCAGAGCGATCACCGGTGCTGCTTCTTCGGCCCACAGTTTGGCAATGCCAGCATCTTCCCGTGCCAAGTTATGGATCATGCCGCCGATGGCATCCGGCACGGTTTGCATGAAGGCTTTTTCGCTGTCGGTGATCTGGCCGCTGTTGGTTGAGAATTTGTAAATCAAGCCGTTGCCGGAATTCGCCGAACCCAACAGGATCTCCATCACCCGCTGCTTCAAGCCGACCAGATTGACGTTTTGGACAATGGGTTTGAGGCATTGATCGGCATCATGACCATCACTGCAGGTGTAAATGCGCACGGTTTGATAACTGTTGCCGGCGTCGTTGCCGTACATCAAATCCTTGATCCGCAACACCGGCGGTGGGGCGCTGATGGCATTGTTTTCGCCTTTGCCGTCGGGCGCGGCTTGCGGGGCATCGACAATCACGGTACCGGAAATGCTCATCGCCGCTTCGAGCAAACTGTTGCCACCGAAGCGAAACCAGCCGCCGGCGTTTTGATTGACCAAGGCCCGCCAGACCAGATTACCTTGAATGATCTTAGTCATATCCGTCGGGTCGTTCTGCTTGATCTGCTGAACCGGATCACCCAGGGTACTGGTATTGGTCCAACTGGAAAACACATCCGAAATGCCTTGGGTAAACGAGGCATTGGACAGATTGGTTTTGCTCTGCAGATCGAAGGCTTTGACCGTGTCGTTGACCAGACCTTGCGCCAAACGGCAGGAGTTGCTGAACATCTGGTTCATTTCCTGGATTTTCTTTTGCAGGTCGGTCATCACTGACGCACACCAGGGGCACATCGCACCCACGGCTAACTGGAAGGCATAGCCCGCCGCATTGCCGGCCACGTTGCGCATCAATTGCACGAACTGGTTGAAGTTAATGAAACTGAAACTGCCGGCGAACAAATCGATACCGCCACACCCTGCACTGAACGACGGCGGCACGAACGACACCAGATTGGTGTTGGTGATGCCATTGCGCGCCACAAGGCTGCCGCCAGTAATCACGCCACGGCGCTGTCCCAAATGCGCGGTCGGTGCCGTGTAGTTGGTCATGGTGCCGAACATGCTGTCCATTTCCTGTTGCAGATCGGCATAGGCTGGAACGGCACACTCGACCAACAGAATCAATACCAGCACCTGGCGATAGCGCAGAGACAAGGAAATCGACTTCATGGCGTGCTCCCCATTTGTGCACTGCGTTGCAATGCCTGGATCAGTGATAGTGGATCTTGAGTGACCGCGGGGCTGATGCTGCCGGCGGCCGGTAACAACATCGGCGTATTGCGAATGCCCTGGGTGGTTTGGTATTGCGTGGCATCGATCCATCCCGCTTCCTTGGCGGCCAGCAGAATCCGACTGGTGATTTCTTCCAGCGACAAGGCGCCTTGCGCCAATGGCACAATCTGCTTGGGTGGTTTCATCAAGAACAGCGCCGGGGTTTGTTCAACCCCCAACATCGCGGCCTGCCCTTGATCGCGTTTGAACTGACTGAAAAAGCCATTCGGCATCGGTAAACCATCCAGCGACACGGGATAGATTTTGAAACCGTAGGCGTGTTCCAACATGGCCAGAATCGGTGCCTGGACATGGCAATAAGGGCAATCGGAGCGGAAGAAAAACAAAATACCGGCTTGGGCGGCAATCGCTTTCAGGGCGCGTTCGGCCACCACGCTGGCCTGATGATTGGCTTCATTGGCCGCATAGGTAGCCACTGGCCGGCGCACCGTTTCGTCGAGTTGCGGATCGGACATCACCACGTAACGGGCGGCGTTGGTAAAACGCTCGGCTTTGTCCATCATCACCCGCTGCAGATAGTAAAACGCGGCGACATTCTCGGGACTAGGATCGTCGATGGCCTGGTTCAGGTAATGTTCGAGGTTTTGCTTCAGCCAGGCCGAGGACAGGGGTTGGGGTTCTGCAGAGGGCTTGTTTTGTGTTTTGGGTTCAATTTCAGTCTGAACGACGCTGGGCGGTTTGTTGTCAGGCTTGGGTTTTTCCTGATCGGCTTGACTATCGGGTTGGGCTTTTTTAACCGGCTCCGGCAGCACCTCATACCAAAACCAGCCGCGCTGTTTGTCGGCAAAATAGGAAACCTCGGGCGCGCTGTCGTTACCCATCGCCAGCGAGGCTTTGAGACACAAACTCATGATTATCGGTAACGAAATGGCATTTCGGTTCATCGCGCCATTGTCCGTCAGATTATCCCAGCAACTTTTGCAGCTGACGACGAAAACGCCATCAGCTGCAAAATGGTTCTAAAAGCCATCGCAGAACGCGACCGTAACGGCAGACGATCGCGAATTCGGCGTCAACTGCAATCGGCATCCCTTATCGGTTGCATAAAATGCTGGCGTTATTGCGAACGGGCGATGGGCCGTAAATCCCAATAGGAAATCGACTTTCGATTTCCCTACGCTAGTTGGGAAACATGGCAACGGTGAGCGGCCCGTGATCCGACGTTATTTCCTAGGTAGGCATGAGTCACGCCGTTTTGCGAAGGCAATGCCTAAATGAACCATCCAGAAAATGACAGTGACATGCCTACTGCGGTAGGCATTTAAGGTGCAAACCCATGCACTAAGGCCCTTTCCAGGGCCCGCGATGAACCGAAAATCCCATTAGGCATAGTCCATGTCTATCCCTACAGTTAAGTATTAGGAAAATTCATGTCCAGCGAACATCCTGTCAACGCACAGTCCACTCTCACCGAACAAGACCTGCTGCATTGGATCGAAACCCGGTGCGATCATCTCCAGGCCCAAGCCAAAGTGTTGGTCGACGATTATTGGCGCCAAATGAAAAGCCAGCGTCAGAAACACAGCAAAAGCGAATCAGGCCGAATTGGCGTCCGCATCCGCTGCCGGGAAAGTCAACGCGCTTTCAGCATTGAGTGGTACCGCATGGCCACGTTGCGACAAAACGGTCAAACTAAGCCCATTGCGCAGTACGTTAAGAAAGGCCGTGGCTATCGTTATCCGCTCGGTAACCTGCTGAAGAACGAACCCGCCTGGGAGACGGAATTAGTCGAAGAACTGGAAACCGAGTTTGCTCATATCCGGCAACAGCTCGATCGGTTGGGAAAAATTCGGGATGCGGTGCAGCGATATTGCAAGGTGATTGATGCCAATAACAAATTCATCGGTTGAGATGACTAAATGACAATCTTTTCACCGATAAACCAGAGAGCATCATAGTCCCCAATTGTTAAGGGTTATCGGATGCCTGCTCATCATTTGATGATAACCTTGGGACCACAAACCATGGTGGGCAGGCTTCGGACAACCCTAAACAGATTTGCACCTTCGGTTTGCACCCGAAGTAAACGTCAGCTATCGAGCAAGACGAACTCACAGTATCGGCCAAAACCGGTCGGCCGGGGTAACTTTCAAATTTAGCTATTCAAGGCATCCAGTAATCCAGTTGACTGTCCGGTTTTCGGCGAACAATTTGTCACTACGGCCAATACCTGCCGGTCGAGGTAGTTATCCAATTTCGACAAGTTTAGGCATCCTTTGGCCTAACAGACTGGTGAAAAACCACAGAAAAATATGTTTTTAAACCACTTGCTAAGCGACTATCAAGTCTTTGGCGGGCAAATTGACGTAATAATTGCGTCTCCCCCACCGCAAAAGACAGTCGTTAAATCGAAAATTCAACTTTCTGAAAGTTCTCTTTCATCGAGTAATCATGGCGGCCAAGAAAACATCAAGTTACATGGGCAGGGCGAGAGAGATGGGCTTTGTTACCTCGGCCCATCTCCAAGGTTTTGGCAATACGACTGCTTGCTGTTCGACGAAAGTGTTTACATTTGACGATGCATCGCTGCCATGCTCAGATTGGCTTCGGCGGCTTTTTCATAGGCATTGATCAGCACTCGGCAATGGCTTATCAGGCTGTCGGCCTGCTTACCGTAAATGTTGCTTTTGGACTGATATTGGCTGAGCAGCTTTTTGTGTTCATCGACTTTCAGCTGTAGGTCCTTCGCTGCCTCTTCGTAATGTTTTGCCAACGCCTCATGATCGGCCTTGGTTGTCGCGCTTTGCACGGCCTGGGTCATGTCCATCGGATGAGGGTTCATCTCGCTGCAGGCGACCAATAATCCAGCCACTAAAAGCATGGCGGTCAATAATTTTGTTTTCATAGGTTTTCCCCCGATTTATGTCAGTTGTAAAAATTATTTCTTCAATTCGTTTCGTATTTTATCGCTTGCCGATTGACGCACAAAACGTAACCGACCGAATGATAAACATATTAATAAAGCACAAACAATGCCATTTATAAAATCAATAAGTTAGATATTTTTCGTTTTAGATTCAATTACCATGTGCACGCTAATGGTGCAAAAAATCAGATATGCACCAGCATAGCAATTACCCACCCCCTCTCAGATCAATCCTCTCAACTTAAGCCAAT